>JAJFMR010000028.1 GCA_020696915.1 Rhizobiaceae bacterium
GTCGCGCTCGGCCCCGGTCCACGACGCGACCGGAGCGACGGGGCAGATGCCGCGCGACTGACGGACCCCCGCGCTCTGGGGTCCTATCCCGGAAATCAGTTTCAGATCGTCGGGGTTGGCGGGCCTGTCGATCTTCGCCGGCCGGTTCGGATGGTCGAGAGGCGGCCTGGCCACCGCCTCGGGCTTCTTTCGGTAGGCGCCGATCGGCTCGCCACGCAGCAATTCCGGAGATTTGAGTTCCTTGACCTCTTCCGGTCTGCCGCGCGCCGGCTTTCGCTGCCTGGACTCGCTCTCCACCGCCCGCGCGGTCCTGTTTGCGGCGAGCGGATCGTAAGGGGTGGCAGGTGCGCTTACCGCCTTTTCGCCCGCCGCACTGGCTTTCGACGCCGAGGGGGTTTTCAGACTGCCGTTGGTCTCCGCCGCGTAGGTCCGGGGCCTTCCGGCCCTGGACGGCGGCACGACCGCCGGCTGAGGTTCCGCCGTATCGGCCGCCGCCGGCCTTGCCACGGCTTCGGGCGCCAAGGGAGGCAGCGCGGCATCGGCCTGCCTGGCGGCTTCTCGCGCCTCCTCCTCCCTTGTGGTCTTCAGCACCGCCGACTCGCTGGTCAGCGTCGTCAGGCCGCCAAGCGGCGTCGAAACGATGCGGCCATTCTGCGGCCCGACCGGCACCGACCCGCCATGGCCGGCGGCGAACTGATCGACGATCTCGGCGAGCCTCTCAGGCGTCAGGTCCTCGAAAGTATCCTTGAATATCATCACCATGGGGGCGTTCACGCAGGCCCCCAGGCACTCGACCTCTTCCCAGGAAAGGGTGCCGTCGGAGCTGACGTGGTGCTGCTCGGGATGAATCTTGTCCCGACAGACGTCAATCAGCGCCGCAGCACCGCGCAGCATGCAGGGCGTCGTGCCGCAGACCTGTACATGGGCGCGTGTTCCGACCGGCTTCAGCTGGAATTGCGTGTAGAAAGTCGCGACTTCCAGCGCGCGGATGTAGGGCATGCCGAGCATGTCGGCGATCGCCTCGATGGCCGGCCTGGTGACCCATCCTTCCTGCTCCTGCGCCAGCATCATCAGCGGAATGATGGCCGAGGGCTCTCGGCCCTTCGGGTATTTGGCAATCCAGCCGCGCGCCGCGGCGGCATTCGCCTCGGTGAAGGCGAAGCTCGCCGGCTGCACGCTTTCGTCCGCCAGGCGGCGCACCGTCATGGCTTCACCCTTGCACGGAACTCGGGGGTAGGAGCGTTCACCGGTCGACTTCCCCGAACACGATGTCGATCGACCCCAGCACTGCGGAAACATCCGCCAGCATATGGCCGCGGCAAAGGAAATCCATGGCCTGGAGGTGCGCGAAACCAGGTGCCCGCAGCTTGCAGCGGTAGGGCTTGTTGGTGCCGTCCGAGACAAGGTAGACGCCGAACTCGCCCTTCGGCGCCTCCACGGCGGCATAGACCTCGCCGGCCGGCACCCGGTAGCCCTCCGTATAGAGCTTGAAATGGTGGATCAGCGCTTCCATCGACCGCTTCATGGCGGCGCGTTTCGGCGGCACCACCTTGCCGTCCAGGGTCGACACCGGGCCGGCCCCGTCCTTGCCGAGCAGGCGTTCCACGCATTGCCGCATGATCGAGGCGGACTGCCGCATCTCTTCCATGCGGATCAGGTAGCGGTCGTAACAGTCACCGTTCTTGCCGACCGGAATGTCGAACTCCATCTCCGGATAACACTCGTAGGGCTGGCTCTTGCGCAGGTCCCAGGCGGCGCCCGAGCCGCGCACCATGACGCCTGAAAAACCCCACGACCAGGCATCCTCCAGCGACACCACGCCGATATCGACGTTGCGCTGCTTGAAGATGCGGTTTTCAGTGAGCAGTTCGTCGAGATCGCCGACCGTCTTCAGGAACGGGTCGATCCACTTGCCGATATCCTCGACCAGCTTTTCGGGCAGATCCTGGTGCACGCCGCCCGGCCTGAAATAGGCGGCATGCATGCGCGATCCGGATGCCCGCTCGTAGAAGACCATAAGCTTCTCGCGCTCCTCGAACCCCCAGAGCGGCGGGGTCAGGGCGCCGACGTCCATGGCCTGCGTGGTGACGTTGAGGAGATGCGACAGGATTCTGCTGATCTCGTGGAAGAGCACTCGGACGAGTTGCCCGCGCCGCGGCACCTCGAGGCCTAGCAGCCTCTCGACGGCCAGGCACCAGGCATGCTCCTGGCTCATCGGCGCCACGTAGTCGAGCCTGTCGAAATAGGGCAGCGCCTGCAGATAAGTCTTTGCCTCGATGAGTTTTTCGGTGCCGCGGTGCAGCAGGCCTATATGCGGGTCCACGCGCTCCACGATCTCGCCATCGAGTTCGAGGACCAGTCTCAGCACGCCGTGCGCCGCAGGATGCTGCGGCCCGAAATTGATGTTGAAGTTGCGGACGGAGGTTTCAGCCATGGAGGCCTTCCGGCATTTGCGGATTGCCAAGAGGTAATAGCGAATAGCGAATAGCGAATAGCGAGTTGTGGGAAGAATTGGTGTCTACGGTCATGGCCTTTGTTGCAACTTTCGGATCAAGGAACGCAGCATCTTTCCGATATCGTTCGTCTGCTCGAGAAGCGGAGGCAAAAGTCGCTCACCCAGCAAACCAACCTGTTCAGACAGAATGAGATGCGTTTCGAGTTCCTTCAGAGAGCCCTGAGCGATCCGAAGCGACTGGATGAACGATCCCGTGTTCTCTCTTCCGTGCCCCTCGGCGATGTTGGCTGCGATGGAAGCCGCGGAACGCCGAATCTGGGAAGTCATCCCGTATGCTTCGCTGGGTGGAAACGCCTTGGTGGCCGAATAGCATGCAACTGCCAACGCCACGGCAGCCTTCCAAACCAACAGGTCTCTGTAGGAATTGATCGCCGTTTACAATCCTCCTGTCCTACTATTCGCTATTCGTTAGTCGCTATTCACTTCCACTATTCACCATTCACTGCTTCGCTTTTTCATCACCCGGGAGCACGTAGTCCGTGCCCTCCCAGGGCGACAGGAAATCGAAACTGCGGAATTCCTGCCTGAGTTCGACAGGCTCGTAGACGACCCTTTTCGCCTCGTCGTCGTACCGCACCTCGACGAAGCCGGTCAGCGGAAAGTCCTTGCGCAGCGGGTGTCCCTCGAAACCATAGTCGGTGAGCAGCCGCCGCAGGTCGGGATGACCGGAAAACAGGATGCCGTAAAGGTCGTAGGTCTCGCGCTCGTACCAGTCGGCCCCCTTGTAGACGCCGGTCGCCGAAGGCACCGGCGTGTCCTCCTCGGTTTCGACCTTGACGCGCACGCGCAGGTTCCGGCGCGGCGACAGGAGATGATAGACGACGTCGAACCGTCTTGGCCGCGACGGATAGTCCACACCCGATATATCGATCAGCGAAACGAACTGGCAGCGCGGATCGTCGCGCAGGAAGGTCAACACCGGCACGATGTTCTTCGCCTCGACCTGAAGCGTCAGTTCGCCATAGGCCGTTTCGGCCCGGCCGAGCCGTCCAGCCAATTTCTCCTCGACATGAGAGGCCAGTGCGCTCAGCGCGTCATTCATCGCCGCTTCACCGCTCGATTGTGCCGCTGCGGCGGATCTTCTTCTGCAGGAGAAGGATGCCATAGAGCAGCGCCTCGGCCGTAGGCGGGCACCCCGGCACGTAGATGTCGACCGGAACCACGCGGTCGCAGCCGCGGACGACCGCATAGGAATAGTGGTAGTAGCCGCCGCCATTGGCGCAGGATCCCATGGAGATGACGTAGCGCGGCTCCGGCATCTGATCGTAGACCTTGCGCAGCGCCGGGGCCATCTTGTTGGTCAGCGTTCCGGCCACGATCATCACGTCGGACTGTCGCGGACTTGCCCGGGGTGCAATGCCGAAGCGCTCTGCGTCGTAGCGCGGCATCGAGATGTGCATCATCTCCACGGCGCAGCAGGCCAGCCCGAACGTCATCCACATCAGGGACCCCGTCCGGGCCCAGGTGATCAGGGCCTCCGAGGAGGTGACCAGGAATCCCTTGTCGGAAAGCTCGCTGTTCAAATCGCCGAACACCGGGTCGTCGGCGCCGGCTGGCTTGCCGGTGCGTGGGTCGATGATGCCCTTCGGCCTTGGTGACACGAGCGTGTCGGTGGGCGAATTCAATCCCATTCGAGCGCTCCCTTTTTCCATTCGTAGACAAACCCGATGGTCAGGACGGCAAGGAAGACCATCATCGACCAGAAGCCCAGCATGCCGATCTCTCCGAACGAAATCGCCCAGGGAAATAGAAACGCCACTTCGAGATCGAAGATGATGAACAGGATCGCCACGAGATAATAGCGTATGTCGAACTTCATGCGGGCATCGTCGAAGGAATTGAACCCGCATTCGTAGGCCGACAGCTTCTCGGGATCGGGGTTCCGGTAGGCCACCAGAAACGGGGTCACGATCAGCGCGATGCCGACGACGAGGGCGACACCGATGAAGATCACGATGGGCAGGTAAGAACTCAGAAGCGCGTTCATTCCGCGAAGTTCCAGTGAGGCGGCTTGGCCATCAGGTAGTGCAAGAACCCGGGCCGGGAACGCGGCAGATGGCCGCTGACGCCGGCGGCCACCGCGCGTCGCGGGACGGTTAGCGCAGCGATCCCTTCGAAGCAAGTGCAACCTTGCGGCATCCATCGCGTGGGCATAGCTTCCGCGCCCTGTCCTCGTGGCTGCGCCTCCTGACGGATCCGGCGGGTTCGGCTGGTATGCTGGGGTGGTCTCTCCGTTCGCTCGTCTGCCGGTTCCCGCAATGAATGAAAAGCTTTCGCTCGCCATGGCGCGCCGCATCGCCCTCGCTGCGCAAGGCTTCGCAGATGCCAGGCCGCTCGGCCAGCCAGGCCGCCGCCATCTAAGGCGGGTGCTTTCCCGCCTCGGCCTGTTTCAGATCGATTCGGTAAGCGCGGTAGTGCGCGCCCACTACATGCCGCTCTATTCGCGCCTTGGCCCCTACGACCTGGGCATGCTCGACCAGGCTGCCGCCGGCCGCAAGCGGCTGCTGTTCGAATACTGGGCGCACGAGGCCTCGCTGCTGCCGGTCGAGACGTGGCCGCTTTTGCGCTGGCGGATGGAAGCGGCAAGGCGCAACGAAGGCATCTACCGCGGACTTGCAGACTGGGCCCGCCAGAATTCCGGACTGATCGATGACGTTTACGCACAGGTCGCCGAGCAGGCGCCGATCGCCGCCTCCGACATTGCCGGCCCCAAGGGTGCCGGAGGCTGGTGGGGCTGGAGCGACGCCAAGGCCGCGCTCGAGTGGCTGTTCTGGGCGGGACGCGTGACCACGCACTCGAGGCGCGGCTTCGAGCGGCTCTACGGTCTTCCCGAACGCGTGCTGCCTGAAGCCGTGCTGGCCTTGCCTGTGCCCGAACCGGCCGAAGCCCACCGGCAACTCCTGCGGATTTCGGCAGCCGCGCTTGGCGTCGCCACGTCGGGCGATCTTCGCGACTACTTTCGGCTGTCGCCCGCCGCCATGAAGGGCAGGATCGAGGATCTGGTCGAGGCCGGCGACCTGTTGCCGGTCAAGGTCGAAGGCTGGACCCAGCAGGCTTACCTGCATGCCGGCGCGCGCCGGCCGCGCAAGGTGGCGGCGCGGGCCCTGCTGACGCCTTTCGATCCCCTGGTCTTCGAGCGCTCCCGTGCCGAGCGCCTGTTCGACTTTCGCTATCGCATCGAGATCTATACGCCGGCAGAGAAGCGCCTGTACGGCTACTATGTCCTTCCGTTCCTGCTTGGCGAGAGGATCGTTGCGCGTATCGACCTGCGGGCAGACCGACCGGCCGGCGTGCTCCGCCTGCTCGCCGCCTATGCCGAGGCCGGTGCGCCGCCTGAAACGGCGGAGGAGCTTCTTCGCGAAATGCGGCTGATGCAGGCCTGGCTCGGGCTGGAGCGGCTGGAGATCGTCCCTGCCGGCGATCTTGGCCCGGCGCTGGCGGCATTCGCGCCTTGAGCGTCGCAACCGCGCGTTGACAGCGATACGCGGCAAAGCCTAAACCCACCGTAGACGGTCTCCTCTCCGCAACGGGAGGAGCTAAGAGGGAATGCGGTGCGGGCCGTGAGGCGCAAATCCGCAGCTGTCCCCGCAACTGTGAGCGATGAGTCTCGGGCCGGATGCCACTGGGATTTCCCGGGAAGGCGGCGCGAGGCGGCGATCCGCAAGCCAGGAGACCTGCCGTCAGGGCCGATGATCCGAACGTCCGGCGGGTGTCCCGGACAAGGAGTAAAGATTTTGAAGGCAGAGTTCTCCCCGCAAGGGGCCGCCGAGCCGGCTCTCCCCGCCCTGGCGGAGGTGACGGTCGTCGTCTGCGCGACCTGCCGTGACGCCGCCGGCACGGACGCCTGTCCGCGTCCGGGCGCCCTGCTGGCCGCCGCCGCCGAGCGGGCGGCCGGAGACCAGGTCCAGGTCCGTCAGGTCGAGTGCCTCGGCAACTGCAAGCGACGCCTCAGCGCGGCGATCCTGCGCAAGGGATGCTGGAGCTACGTCTTCGGCGATCTCGCGGTCGCAGACGGACCCGATCTGGTGGCTGCAGCCCGGCTCTACGCTGGCTCGACCGACCGGCTGATGCCGTGGCGCGGGCGGCCCGACAAGCTCAAGCGCGGGCTCGTCGCGCGCATCCCTCCCCTCACCGAACTCAAGGAAATTTCATGACGGCTTCGACGGAGCGCGTTCCCTGCACGGTGGTCACCGGCTTCCTCGGCGCCGGCAAGACCACGCTGATCCGCCACCTCCTCGAGAACGCGCGCGGCAAGCGGCTGGCCATCATCGTCAACGAGTTCGGCGACGTCGGCATCGACGGCGACATACTGAAGGGCTGCGGCGCCGAGTCCTGCCCCGAAGAAAATGTCGTCGAACTGGCCAATGGCTGCATCTGCTGCACCGTGGCCGACGATTTCGTTCCGGCGATCGACCGTATCCTGTCGCTGTCGCCCCGGGTCGAGCACATACTCATCGAAACGTCCGGCCTTGCTCTGCCCAAGCCCCTCGTTCAAGCCTTTCAATGGCCCTCGGTAAGGAGCCGGCTGACGGTCGACGGGGTGGTGGCCGTCGTCGACGGCGCTGCCCTGGCGAACGGCCGTGTGGCCGACGATCTCCGAGCGCTCGAGGCCCAGCGCACCGCCGACCAGTCGCTCGAACATGACGATCCGGTCGAGGAAGTGTTCGAGGACCAGGTCGCCTGTGCCGATCTGATCATCCTTTCGAAGAGCGATCTCCTGGACCAGGCCGGCAGAGAGCGCGCCAATTCGGTCATCGACAGGCACGTCGCCCGGGCGGTGAAGGTCGTTCCGACGGTCCAGGGCAGGATCGACGCTTCGGTGCTGCTGGGCCTCGGGCTTGCGGTGGAGGACGATATCGACAACCGCCGGACCCATCACGACGACGAGCTCGACCATGAGCACGACGAGTTCGACAGCTTCGTCGTCGAGCTTCCGCCGGTTGCCGACCCGGAGGACCTGGCGCGGCGCATCGCGTCGGCAGCCGCCGATGAAAGCGTGCTGCGGGTGAAGGGCTTCGTCGATGTCGCCGGCAAGCCGATGCGGCTTCTGATCCAGGCAGTCGGCCCACGCGTCAGCCACTATTACGACCGCGCCTGGACACAAGGCGACCGCCGTCGCTCGCAACTCGTGGTGATCGGCCTCAAGGGCGTGAACCGCAGTGCGGTCGAGAACATCCTGGCGGGATAGGCGTGCACCTTCTCACCACCAGCTCCACGTCGCTCGACGATCTCGTCGAGCCGGTCGACCTGCGCCAGACGCCGGCTGACATCGTGGCGCTGTCCTTCACCGACAGCGACCTCGCCGGCCTTGCCGCCGCCTGGCGGGCGGAAGGCGGAAACCTGCCTTCGATGCGGCTGGCCGCACTCCGCGACCTGCGCCACCCGATGTCGGTGGATCTGTGGGTCGACAGCGTGGCAATGCACGCAAAGGTCATTCTGGTGCGCATCCTGGGCGGCTACGACTGGTGGGCCTATGGATGCGACCGGCTCGCGGCGGCGGCAGCCAGTCAAGGCATCCGGCTGGCGCTGCTGCCTGGCGAGGGCCGCGACGAGGATCGGCGGCTGGTCGCTGGCTCGACAGTGTCGGAGTCCGAGCTTCGGTCGCTGCTTTCCTGCTTTCGGGAGGGGGGCCCGGCCAACATGCGGGCGCTTGTCAGGCGGCTTGCCGCGCTGGCAGCAGGCGAGGCGCCTGCCGATATCGCCGTCGAGGTCCCGAAAGCCGGCTTTTATGACCCGCAGCACCGGCATGCGGGAATTCGGCGGGTGGCCGGCGAAGACGGCGACCAACCTCGGGTAGCAATCCTCTTCTACAGGTCGATGTTGCTGGCCGGCGATGTCGCGCCAATCGACGCGCTCTGCGCCGCGCTGGCCGAACGCGGCATGATCCCCGCTCCGATCTTTGTTGCCAGCCTCAAGGATCCCGTATCACTGGCCTTCGTCGAGACCGCCCTTCACGACCTGAAGCCCGCTGCAATCGTTGCCGCCACGGCTTTCGCCGCGGGCGCCGAGCCCGGCGCGTCCACGCTGTTCGACCGATCCGGCGTGCCGGTCTTCCAGGTCATCGTGGCGACGACCCGCCGGGAGGCCTGGCGGGAAAGCCCGCGCGGACTCGGGCCGGCCGACCTTGCCATGCACGTGGTCCTGCCCGAACTCGACGGCCGCATCCTTGCCGGAGCACTGTCCTTCAAGGCCGCCGAGGGTTCCGATCCGGCTTTCGGCTACGAGGCGCTCGTCAATCGGCCGGAGCCGGACCGGGTCGAACAGGTCGCCGGTCGCATCCAGGCATTCCTGCGACTGAGGCGTGTCGCCCGCGCGGAGCGGAAGCTGGCGATCCTGATGCCCCACTATCCGGCAGCGCAGGGGCGGACCGGCTACGCGGTCGGTCTCGACGTACCGGCGAGCATCATCGCCATGCTGCACGACCTGAAGACCTCGGGCTATCGGGTTGAAGGGATTCCCAAATCCCCGCGTTCGCTGCTCGACATTCTCGAACATGGCACGGAGTCCCTGAGCCGCGAGGACTATGTCTCGCTTTCGGCCGGCCTGCCGGCCGGAGCGCTCGCCGCGGTCGAGGCCGCCTGGGGGCCGGCATCGCCGATGGGGCAGGAGGAAGGATCGCCCGGCGGTTTTCGCTTCCGTGCCGCACGCTTCGGCAACGTCACCGTGGCACTGCCGCCGGATCGCGGCCGGTCTGCCGACCGGCGCGCCGACTATCACGATCCGGCGCTGCCGCCGTGCCACGCCCTGCTTGCCTTCGGCCTTTGGCTGCGTCATGCACTGCGCTGCCATGCCCTCGTTCATGTCGGCGCCCATGGCACGCTCGAATGGCTGCCCGGCAAGACGGTCGCGCTGAGCACGTCCTGCTTTCCCGAAATCGTGACGGGGCCGCTGCCGGTCATCTATCCCTTCATCGTCAGCAATCCGGGCGAGGCCGCGCAGGCCAAGCGCCGCATCGCCGCCGTTACGCTTGGCCATCTCCCCCCGCCGATGGCCGCTGCCGGGCTCGACGGGGACCGTCAGCAACTCGAGCGCCTTGTCGACGAATTTGCACAGGCCGACGGGCTCGACCGGCGGCGGCGCGAGCGGCTGGCGACCCTTATCCTCGAGACTGCCCGGCGTACCGGGCTCGCGACGGAAGCCGGGGTCGGCGGCGCGGCCGGCCCCGACGAGGCGCTCCGCCGCATCGACGCCTGGCTTTGCGACCTCAAGGATTTCGCCATCAAGGACGGGCTGCACGTCTTCGGCCGCGCTCCAGACGACGCCGATCCGGTCCGCAAGGGAAGCGCCGAGGCCGAACGGCAGGCGCTGTTGAATGCACTCGACGGCCGCCACGTCGCGGCCGGCCCCTCCGGCGCACCGGCGCGCGGCCGCACCGACGTTCTGCCGACCGGCCGCAACCTCTTCACCGCCGATCCGCGCACCATGCCCACGCCCACATCTTTCGAACTCGGCCGCCTGGCGGCCGACGAGGTGCTGCGCCGTTATCTGCAGGAGCACGGCGACTGGCCGCGCTCGCTGGTGATCGACCTCTGGGGCAGCTCCTCGCTGCGTACCGGGGGCGAGGAGATCGGCCAGGGACTGTGGCTGATGGGCTGCCGTCCGCGATGGGATGCGGAGACCGGCCGTGTCACCGGCATCGAGGTGCTGACGCCGGCGGTGCTCGGCCGGGCGCGGGTCGACGTCACCTGGCGCATATCGGGCCTTTTCCGGGACATGTTCCCGACCCAGATCGCGCTGATCGACGCGGCGGCCGGCGCCGTCGCCGCCCGCCGGGAGGACGCATCGGAGAACCCGCTCGCCGACGCCGCGCGCCGTGGCGGCAAGGTTCCGCCGCGCATTTTCGGATCCTCGCCCGGCGTCTACGGAGCAGGCCTGGAGGACCTTCTGGCAGACGGCACCTGGAGCGATCGCGAGGAACTCGGCCGCGCCTATCTTGAAGCGGCGTCCCACACCTATGGCGGCGCCGACGGCGGCCCGGTCGATGCGCCGGGCAAATTCGCGGCGCAGGTCGCCGACGCGGATCTGCTCATCCATTCCGGAGACGATCCGGGTCGCGACATCCTCGAGGGCTCGGCGGACGTCGCCTTCATCGGCGGGTTCGCGGCGGCTGTGGCAGCGCTCGGCGGCAACGCCGAAGTCATCGTGCTGGACACCACCGATCCCGAGCGGCCGCGGCCGCGTTCGGTCACCGAAGCCGTTACGAGGGTTGTCCGGGCACGCGCCGTGAACCGCCGTTTCATCGAGGGGCAGATGCGGCATGGTCCGCGCGGCGCGTCCGAATTCGCGGAGACGGTCGACCGGCTGATCGGCTTTGCGGAGACGACGGAAGCCATTCCGTCCGACCTGATCGAGGCCGTCCACGACGCAATCGTCGGCGACGAAGGGGTGCGCGCCTTCCTGCTCCGGGAAAATCCCGCCGCCGCCAGGTTCATCGCGGCGCGCTTCGCGGCGGCCCGCCGGCGCGGCCTCTGGCACCCGCTGAGGAACAGCGTCGATGACGGACTGGCGGCACTCATCGCCGAGGCCGATGCCATGGGGGCCGCAGCGTGAACGCCTTCGCGCGCCGCGGCGCCTGCCCCGCGCTCTCGTCGCCGATGCCGACCGGCGACGGCCTGCTGGTGCGGCTCAATCCGCTTGCCGGAGGATTCAGTCCGGCATCGCTGATTGCCCTCTGCAAGGCTGCCCTGCAGCATGGCAACGGGGTCGTCGAGGTCACCGCGCGAGGCAGCCTGCAGATCCGCGGCCTCACCCCGCGATCGGCGGCCCTGCTTGCCCGCCAGGTCGAGGGGCTCGGCATGGTGGTGCGGACCGGCGTTCCCGTGGAGCACGGAGCGCTGGCCGGCCTCGACCCGGAGGAGATCGCCGACCCGCGGCCGCTCGCCGCCAGCATTCGCGAAGCCGCCCGGCAAAACGGCCTGGACCAGAGACTTGGCCCGAAAGTGTCCGTCGTGCTGGACGGCGGCGGCCACTCGGGGCTGGGGGCCACGGCGGCGGACATCAGGCTAATGGCCAGACGCCATTGCGGCGAGATTTCCTGGACGTTTGCCATCGCCGGCGATGCGCGGACCGCGAAGCCGCTTGCCGTCCTGCCGGACGGGCGGGCTGCGCAGGCGGCGATCGCCGGCCTCGAAGCAGTGGCGGCGCTCGGGCGGGAGGGCCGCGGGCGAGATCTCGACGCCCGGCGACGGGCGCGGCTTGCTGCTCTGCTGCCGCCGCTGGTTGGCGCCGGTTCGATTGCCCCCGCCCTCGCCGGCGGCCAGAGGCTCGTTCCCTCGATCCTCCCGCTGCGCGGCGGCGCATCGGCGCTGGCAGTCGCCGTGCCGTTCGGCCAGATGGATGCAGACGGAGTGATCGGGCTGGCGGCCCGGGCCGAAGAAGTCCGCGCTTCCGAAATTCGCCTGGCGCCCGGAAGGATCATGCTGGCGCTTTGCCCGGCCGATGCGGACGCCACCGCGCTTCGGCAGGAAGCCGGCCGGCTCGGCTTCATCATCTCGCCTGACGATCCGCGTTCCGGGATCTCTGCATGCCCGGGTGCGCCCGCCTGCGCCTCAGGCCGGATGCCCGCGCGTTCCCTTGCCGCGCTGATCGCCGCCGCGCATGGCGACATTCTCGACGGTTCGCTCGGCCTCCACGTTTCCGGCTGCGCCAAGGGCTGCGCGAACCCGGCGAAAGCCCCGCTGGCGCTGGTCGGCGGCGAAGACGGCGCCGGACTGGTCGTCGACGGAACGGCGCGCAGCGTGCCGCTTGCCAGGGTGCCGGCCGAACATGCGCTGAACTCTTTCGGCCGGCTCGCCGGCCTCATCCGCGCCGAGCGCCGGCCCGGAGAGACCTCGGCGGCCTGTGTAGCCCGTCTCGGCACCAGGTGTCTGGCGGAAGCTTTCGAAAAAGGCTGACGATGCGGGATTACGACTACATTCGCGACGGCAATTCGATCTATGAGCGGTCATTCCAGATCATTCGCGCGGAAGCCGATCTGTCGCGCTTTTCGGTGGCCGAGGCAGACGTCGCGATCCGCATGATCCATGCCTGCGGCCAGGTCGAGGCGGCCCGACATTTCCGGTTCTCGCCGGATTTCGTGACCGCGGCCGGCGCGGCGCTTGCCGCCGGGGCAGCGGTCCTCTGCGACGCCGAAATGGTGGCGCATGGAATCACCCGGGCACGGCTTCCGGCCGGCAACGAGGTGATCTGCACGCTCCGGGACGAAAGGACGGCGGAGCTTGCCAGGCGGATCGGCAACACGAGATCGGCGGCGGCGCTCGGCTTGTGGGGCAAGCGCATGGAAGGCGCCGTGGTCGCCATCGGCAACGCGCCGACGGCGCTCTTTCATCTCCTGGAAATGCTTCGCGACGGCGCGCCGAGGCCGGCGGCGATCATCGGCATGCCGGTCGGTTTCGTCGGAGCGGCGGAATCCAAGGAGGCGCTCGAGAACGATTCCCACGGTATCCCCTTCGCCGTGGTGCGCGGGCGCATGGGCGGCAGCGCCATGACCGCCGCCGCAGTGAACGCACTGGCGAGGTCCGGCCTGTGAACGCCGCTGCCGGAAAACTGATCGGCGTCGGCACCGGCCCGGGCGACCCGGAACTGCTGACGCTGAAGGCCGTCCGTGCGCTTTCCGAGGCGCATGTGATCGCCCATTTCGCGAAGCGCGGCAGCAACGGCAATGCGCGCGCGACGGTCTCTGCATATCTGCGGCCCGAGGTGATCGAACTGCCGCTGATCTATCCCGTGACGACCGAGATCGACAGAAATCACGGCGACTACAAGGCCGCCATCGGCTGCTTCTACACGCATGCCGCCGGTCTCGTCGGATCGCATCTGACCGCAGGGCGCACCGTTGCCGTACTGTCGGAGGGCGATCCCCTATTTTATGGATCCTACATGCATCTCCACGTGCGCCTCGCCTCCAGCTTCCGCACCGAAGTCATTCCCGGCGTCACTGCCATGTCCGGCTGCTGGTCGGAGGCCGGCACACCGATCGTGCAGGGAGACGACGTGCTTGCCGTCGTGCCGGGGACGCTCAGCGAGTTCGAGCTGACCCGCCGGCTTGCCGACTCGGATGCCGCCGTCATCATGAAGGTCGGCCGCAACATGCCGCGCATCAGGCGCGCGCTGGCGGCAAGCGGCCGGCTTGACCGGGCGATCTACGTGGAGCGCGGCACCATGCCGGAAACCGTGTCGATGCCGGTATCCGACAAGCCGGACGACGACGCCCCCTATTTCTCGATCATTCTGGTGCCGGGATGGACAGGGCGGCCGTGAGCGGACGGCTCAGCGTCATCGGGCTGGGGCCGGGCGACACCGCCCAGATGACCCCGGAGGCCGCCGCAGCCGTTTCGACGGCCGACTTCCTGTTCGGCTACGGTCCCTACCTCGAGCGGCTGTCGCTTGGCCCCGGACAGGCGCGTGTACCATCCGACAACCGCGAAGAACTGTCGCGTGCCCGGGCCGCCCTGGCGAAAGCCGCGGGAGGGGCAAGCGTCGCGGTTGTTTCGGGCGGGGACCCCGGCGTCTTCGCCATGGCGGCGGCCGTCTGCGAGGCGATCGAAGCCGGGCCGCACGACTGGCGCGAGGTCGAACTGGCGATCGTTCCGGGCGTCACCGCCATGCTGGCGGTGGCCGCCAGGGTCGGAGCCCCGCTGGGGCACGATTTCTGCGCCATGTCCCTGTCGGACAATCTGAAGCCCTGGGACCTGATCGAGCGCCGTCTCGACGCGGCATCGGCGGCGGGGTTCGTCATTGCCATCTACAATCCCGTTTCCAGGGCGCGCCCCTGGCAGCTCGGCCGCGCCTTCGACTGCCTGAGGCGAAACCTCCCCGGCACCACGCCGGTGGTCTTCGGGCGCGCCGCCGGCCGACCCGACGAGCGCATCGAGGTAAGCCCGCTCGCTGGCGCCGATCCGGCCCGGGCCGACATGGCGACCTGCGTGATCGTCGGCTCGCCGGAAACGCGCGGCATCGACCGCGGCGGGCGGCCCCCGCTCATCTACACGCCACGCTTTTCCGCGGGATCGATGAGATGATCGAGCATCCGTACAAGGCCCTGGACGTCGGAAGCCGCGGGCACGTCCGGGAGCGCAGGCCGCTTCAGCATGATCACCGGAATGCCGAGCCGGTGCGCCGCGGCAAGCTTTGCGTAAGTGGCCGCGCCGCCGCTGTTCTTGCAGACGATCCGGTCGATGCCATGGGCGTAGCGGTGTTGCGGCGCCGTCTGGAACGCGGCCACTTCTTGCCGTCCGAGCGCCAGGAAAACCCGGCGCGGCACCTCGCCGAGGGCTGTCGCGGCCTCGGCCGCATTGTCGACCATGATCCAGCGATCTCCCGCCCTCCGCTGCCAGGCCGGGCGCCGGAGCGCCACGATCGGAACGCGCGCCGTGCGGGCGGCCGCAGCGGCATTGGCCGAGATGCGGGCCGCAGATGGATGCGTGGCATCGACCAGAACGCCGATATCATGCCCGGCCAGATAGGCCGCCAGCCCTGCCGCGCCGCCGAAGCCGCCGGTGCGGACCGGGACGG
>JAJFMR010000319.1 GCA_020696915.1 Rhizobiaceae bacterium
CGGCATGCACGCCACCGGCCGGAGCGAAGGCGCCGGCATGGCCCATGCGCCGTTCGGACGGTGCATGGCGGCCGGCCACCAGCGCCACCACCGGCTTTGCCTGCCTCGTTTGGCGAAGGAGATCGGCGGCCGCCTCTTCCTCGCTTCCGCCGATCTCGCCGATCAGGATGACGCCCTGTGTCTCCGGGTCACCGAGAAAGAGCCGCAGGCAGTCGACGAAGCCGATCCCGTGGATGGGATCGCCGCCGATGCCCACGGTGGTCGACTGGCCGAGGCCGGCGGCGCTCGTCTGCGCAACGATCTCGCTGGTCAATGAAGCGGAGCGCGAGACGATGCCGATGGAGCCGGGCCGCGCATCGGTGGTCGACATGACGCCGACCTTGCACTGACCGGGTGAGAGCACGCCCTGCGAGTTCGGGCCGACCAGCTTCGTGGCCGCGCCGGCGAGCGCCTGGCGCACGCGCAGCATGTCGAGGAGCGGGACCCGCTCGGTGACGCAGACGACGAGCGGCACGCCGGCCTCCACCGCCTCGATCATCGCCGCGCCCGCCTGCGGCGCCGGCACGAAGACGAGGCTGGCGTTGGCGTTCGTCTCGCGCATCGCCTCGGCGACGGTGTCGAAGACGGGCAGTGAGAGATGCTGGCGTCCGCCCTTTCCCGGCGTTACGCCGCCGACGACCGTCGTGCCGTAGTCGATTGCCTGGTCGGTGTAGAAGGTGCCGGCCCGCCCGGTGATGCCCTGCACGACGAGCCGGGTGGAGCTATCGACGAGGATGGCCATCAGCTTGAGCTCCTTGCAAGCTCGACGGCGCGTCGGGCCGCCGCGGTGATGCTGTTGGCGACCTCGTGCGAGATCCGCCGGTCGATCATCATGCTGAGTGCATACTCGGCGTTCTGCCCGGCCGCGCGGAAGACGATGGGGACCTTGCGGCCCGACCAGCGCACGGCGATGTGGATCGCCTCGACGATGGTGTCGCAGCGGGTCATGCCTCCGCCGTGCACGTTGACGAGGATCACCTTGACCTTGGGGTCGGCGAGCAGCAGCCCGATGCCCTTGGCGATCTGCAGGCTCATTGCCGTCGTTCGGATGTCCATGAAGTTTGCGGGCGAGCCGCCGGCGTCGCGCAGGATGTCGTGGGTGGCGAGAGCGAGGCCGGCGCCGTTGACAACCACGCCGATGTCGCCATCCATGCCGACGAAATTGAGGTCGTGGCGCTGCGCCTCGAGTTCGACGGCATCGATCTCGTCCTCGTCGCGCAACACCTGTAGCTCCGGGTGGCGGAAGAGCGCGTTGTCGTCCACCGTCATCTTCACATCGAGCGCCGTGAGCCCACCGTCCTCGGCGACGCAAAGCGGATTCACCTCGATCAGCGTTGCGTCGAGATCGACGAAGGCTCGCACAAGCGCTGCCATGAGACGAACGGCCTCACTCTCCGCGCCCCCTCTCAGCCCCAGCGCCGCGGCGAACGCGCGCAATTCGTCCTCGCTCGGAACGGCGGCTCCGCTCAACGGCATGCGGCGGAGCTTCTCCGGCGCATCGCGCAACAACTCTTCGATCAACCCGCCGCCCTGGCCGGCCCCGAGCAGCACGATCGCGCCTGTGTCGCGGTCGAGGCTGACGCCGACATAGACGTCGCGGGCACACGTCACCGCTCGCTCGACGTAAACGCGGCGCACATTGCGTCCCGCAGCGGAGGTCTGCGCGGTGACGAGCCGCGAGCCGATCAGGCCGGCCGCAGCATCCCGCACCTCACGCGTGGAGCGCGCGAGCCTCACGCCGCCGGCCTCGCCGCGGCCCCCCGCAAGGATTTGCGCCTTTACCGCGAAGGAGGTCCCGCCGATCTCGACGGCTATCCGCTCCGCCTCCTCGGCCGTCCAGCCGACCTCGCCGGGCAGCACTGGAATCCCGTAGCGGGCCAGAATCGCCTTTGCCTGGAATTCGTGCAGGTTCATGTCGCAAGCTCCCTATCGCCCTCCGATCGTCGCCGGATTGGGTAGGCTTCCAGACGTGCCCACTTCTGTAGCCGTGGCATACCATATCCCAGAACGACCCGAAAGCGCCGTCTGGGTGATCAGCAGGTGATCAGCTGCTTGAAGAGATGACACCGGGCGCCGGCAGCGCAGCAACCGACGGGGACTGCAGCCGGCATACCCGACGGGATCGAAGATGGCGCGGCCGGGCGCTCCGCGCAACGCTCGACGCACCAGAGGGCGCGGCACGGAGCCCGGAGGGCTGGCGTCAGGCGGCTTCCGCCTGCCGAAGCACGCCGCCGACCGGTATGCGCACCGTGACGGTGGTGCCGACCGCTTCGGTGGAGCGGATTTCGAGCGAGCCGCCGTGCAGTTCTGCAAGCGACCGCGAAATGGCAAGCCCAAGGCCGGAGCCCGTGTGGTTCTTGGAAAACTGGTTCTGGACCTGCTCGAACGGACGGCCGAGCTTGCCAAGGGCTTCTTTCGGGATGCCGCAGCCATTGTCCTCGATGGTCAGCACCATGGCGCCGGAGTCGTTGCGCGCCCTGACCGAGATGCGGCCGTTCTCGCCCGTGAATTTCAGGGCATTGGACAGAAGGTTTATGGCGATCTGCTTGATGGCGCGGCGGTCGGCATGAAGCCGCATGGATTCGCCGACCTCGGTCTCCACGCTGATCTTCTTCTCGGCTGCCTGAAGGGAGATCACCCGCACCGCCTCGTGTACCAGCGGGCCCAGGTCTATCTCCCTGCGATCCATGGCGAACTGGCCGGCCTCGATCTTCGACATGTCGAGTATGTCGTTGATGACGCCGAGCAGATACTCGCCGCTCGACTGGATGTCATGGGCGTATTCCTGGTATCGTTGCGATCCCAGCGGACCGAACAGCCCGGATTCCATCACTTCGGAAAATCCGATGATCGCGTTGAGCGGGGTGCGCAGCTCGTGCGACATGTTGGCCAGGAACTCCGACTTGGCGCGGTTTGCGGCCTCGGCGCGCTCCTTCTCGCGCATGTACTTGCGGTTCAGGTCGACGAGCTCGCTGCCGCGGTCCTGCTCCGCCCGCCGCGCCAGGCTGAGATCGTGGATCGTTGCCATCAGCCGGCGCTCGCTGTCGACCAGCTTCTCCTGATGCTGCTTGATCTGGGTGATGTCGGATCCGACCGACACGATGCCGCCGTCCCGAGTCCTGAGCTCGTTGACCTGCAGCCAGCGTCCGTCGGCGAGCTGCCGCTCCCAGGTTGCCCCGTCAAGGGGCCCGTTGGCATTGGCCAGGCGTCGTTCCGAGGCGAAGGCGACCATCTTCTGCTCGATCACGTCGCGCTGCGTTCCGGGCATCACGTCGCGGTCAGCTAGTCCATTGTCTTTCTGATATTTCGAATTGCACATCACCAGCCGCTGGGTGCTGTCCCAGAGAACGAACGATTCATTGATGTTCTCGATCGCGGTCCTCAGCCGCATGTCGGCGGCCTCCGAGCGCTGCGCCAGCCGGCGCTGCTCGGTCACGTCGACGGCGATGCCGATCAGCTGCAGTTCCTGTGCGTCGGGATCGATCACCTCGGCGCGGGCGCGGATCCAGACCCACTGGCCATTGGCATGCCGCATGCGGAAGATCTGGTCGATCTGGTCGATTTCGCGCGAAGCGATCCGGTTCGCGACCTCGAACAGGTCGCCGTCCTCTTCGTGGATGATCTGCGCAACCTCGCCGAAGGACAGCATGCTGTCGCACGATCGGTAGCCGAGCATGTCGTACATGGAACGCGACCAGTACATCTTGCCGCGATTGATGTCCCAGTCCCACAGGCCGCAGCGGCCGCGCACCAGCGCCAGGTCGATCCGCTGGTGCGCCTCGAGATAGAGGCGATCGGCTGCCTGCGCGCGCGCCGCCTGGCTGAAATAGGCGTACAGGATGACCAACAGGACGCTCGCGGTCAGCACGAAGAGGGTGACATTGAGGGAAACGGCCTTGCGCCATTCGGCGAAGACCTGACGCTGCGGCGCCATGGC
>JAJFMR010000320.1 GCA_020696915.1 Rhizobiaceae bacterium
GTCCAGCGCGTCGAGGCCGGCGGCGCGTGCGGCGAGCACCATCTGCAGCAGCCAAGGTGCCAGATAGCGGCGGTCCGGTGTCGAGGCGACGCCGGTCTCCAGGATGAGATCGTTGGTTCCGGCCACCAGACAGTCGAGCCGCCGCCCTCCTCGGTTGCTGTCGAGTTCGGCAAATCCCCCCAGATTGAGCACCGCAAGGGGGGTTTCGATCATCAGCCACAGGCTGAGCCAGTCCGGCGCGTCCATGCCGTCCAGCGCAGCGTCGAGGTCCCGTGCGTCGCCGGGCGTGCTCACTTTGGGGACCAGCACGGCGTCGGCTCCGCAGGCGCAGGCCAGAGCCAGGTCATCCGGTCCCCATTCACTGCCCAGCGGGTTTACGCGAATGATGCGTTCCGGCCTGCCCGGCGCCGGCTCCGGGAAATACCGGCGAATATTCTCCCTTGCCTCGGCCTTGAACTCCGGAGCGACGGAGTCCTCGAGGTCGAAGATCAGCGCGTCGCAGGCGAGCGTCGCCGCCTTGGCGAGCGCCCGGACGTTGGATCCGGGAACGAAAAGCACCGAGCGTCGAGGGCGGCGGGAATCGGACGGCATGGCGCGATCTATGCCGCCTGCAGCGGTGACTGGCAAGGACTGCCCGGTGCACGGCGTTCGGACACGGCCGCGCTCAAGCCCATCGGCAGAACGCCGTTGACACGGGCTCCCGGAAGCGCTTCGAGGTCGTTCTTGCCGCGCGCCATCCTGCGCACCGAACCCGGGAGAACAGCGCTTGCGCTATGATGTGGTGATCGTCGGCGGGGCGATCGTTGGAAGCTCGCTGGCCTGGTTCCTGCGCGAGGAAGGGTTTTCCGGCCGCATTGCGCTCATCGAGCGCGACCCCTCCTTTGCCCGGTCCGCCACGACCCTGTCCTGCGCCTCGATCCGCCAGCAATTCTCCGTGCCCCAAAACATAAGGCTGTCGCAGTTCACCCTGTCGCTTTTCCGGCGCCTCGAGGAGGAATTCGGCGCCGGCGCCGACATCGGCTTTCGCGAGAAAGGCTATCTGATCCTGGCCAGCGACGACGGGCTGCCGATCCTCGAGGCCAATCACGCCGTGCAGATCGCCGAAGGCGCCGACATCGTTCTGGAAAACGCGCCCGCGCTCGCCCGGCGTTTTCCATTCCTGTCCACCGAAGGCATCGCCGCCGGTTCGTTCGGACGCTCGGGCGAAGGATGGTTCGACGCGCATGCGCTGCTGATGCTGATCCGGCGGGCGCTGAAGGGAAGGAACATCGATTTCGTCAAGGGCGAGGTGACCGGCATCGACCGGCAGGCGGACGCCGTCACGGCGGTGCTCCTCGCCGACGGAAGCCGGCTCGAAGCAGGCGCCATCGTCAACGCCGCCGGACCGAATGCCGGCGCGGTGGCGGCAATGGCCGGGGTGCCGCTTCCCGTCGAACCTCGCAAGCGCAGCGTCTTCGTCTTCGAGGCACGGGAGAGTTATCCGGACATGCCGCTGATCGTCGATCCGACGGGCATCTACCTGCGTCCCGAAGGTGCCGTGTACATAACCGGCGGCGCCGATCCCGAAGCCACCGACGGCCCCGCCGACCCACTGGATTTCGACCCCGACTGGCCGCAGTTCGAGGAGATCATCTGGCCGCTTCTTGCCACCCGCATCCCGGCTTTCGAGGCGATCAAGGCGACGCGCGCCTGGGCCGGCCACTACGACTACAACAGCTTCGACCAGAACGGCGTCATCGGCCCGCATCCGGAGATCACCAATCTTTTCTTCGCCAACGGCTTTTCCGGGCATGGGCTGCAGCAGGCGCCGGCCGCCGGCAAGGCGCTTGCGGAATTTCTGACGCATGGCGCCTACCGGACGGTGGATTGCTCGGCCTTCGGATATGAGCGCCTCGTCGAGGGCAGGCCGTTTCGCGAGCTCAACGTCATCTGAGCCGGCGTGGGCCTACCGCGGGCCGGCGGCCGCCGTGCCGCCGATGTGACGGGTCTTTGCTTCCCGCGCCTTCCCGTGTAGAGCGGGGCATCGAAAACGCGTCACGTTCACCGAGGACGGACGTGAAAACCCCGATTTCGTCCTCAACAAGCCGGCGTACCGCAAGGCGCAGATCCTCGTGGCCGGCGACAATTTCGGCTGCGGGTCGTCGCGCGAGCATGCGCCCTGGGCGCTTCTCGATTTCGGCATCCGCTGCGTGATCTCGACCAGCTTCGCCGACATTTTCTACAACAACTGCTTCAAGAACGGCATTCTGCCGGTCACCGTCAGCCCCGAGGATCTGGAGAAGCTGATGGACGACGCCTCGCGGGGCGCCAACGCCACGCTGACCGTGGATCTCGAGGCGAAGGAAATCCGCGGGCCCGACGGCGGCGTCGTCAGATTCGACGTCGACGACTTCAAGCGCCACTGCCTGCTGAACGGGCTGGACGACATCGGGCTGACGCTCGAAAAGGCGCCGGCCATCGAGTCCTACGAACGGCGGATCGCCGACATCCGCCCCTGGGCCTGAAACCGGGCGCTGCTGCATCCGGGGCTGGACGGACCGCCGCCGGAAGGCGGCCGCAGCGTCGAGGATAATGGCCATGCGAAAGCTCGTCTCGACCGGCTCGCCCTTCGAAAGAACTGCCGGCTATTCGCGCGCCGTGGCCGAGGGCGACTGGTGCTTCGTGGCCGGCACGACCGGCTACGACTACGCCACGATGACGATGCCCGACAGCGTCGAGGAGCAGGCCCGAAACTGCCTTTCCACGATCGCGCGGGCGCTGGGCGACGCCGGTTTCGAAATGGCGGACGTGGTCCGGGCGCGCTACTACGTCACGGAGCGCGAATTCGTGTTCCGGGTCTACCCCGTTCTCGGCGCACATTTCGGCGCCATCCGTCCAGCCGCGACGATGATCGTGTGCGGCCTGGCGGAACCTGAAATGAAGATCGAGATAGAGGTCACGGCGCTGCGCCGCAGAGCCTGAGACGACCGGCCGGCATTGACGGCCGCCCCAACGGCGCCAGGGCTGAGACCGACCGGTTTCGCTTGCGCCGCCGCGCCCTGCCGCTTAGAGCGTTTTACCGGTAGGCCGCTCCGGCGGTTCGGGCAATTTCAAGCGTATCCGAAGGACTTTCCATGGCGTCGAAGAAGCTCTTCCTCCTGGCCGGCGACGGCATCGGCCCCGAGGCCATGGCCGAGGTCAAGAAGCTCATTTCCGCCATGAACCGCGAGATGGACGCCGGTTTCGAGACCGAGGAGGGTCTTGTCGGGGGCTGCGCTTATGACGCACACGGCAAGGCCATCTCCGAGGCCGACATGGCGCGGGCGCTTGCCGCCGACGCGGTCCTGTTCGGGGCCGTCGGCGGGCCGAAATGGGACACAGTGGCCTATGACGTCCGCCCTGAGGCCGGGCTGCTCAGGCTGCGCAAGGATCTGGAGCTGTTCGCCAATTTGCGGCCTGCCATCTGCTATCCGGCGCTTGCCGGCTCTTCCTCGCTGAAGCGGGAGGTGGTCGAAGGCCTGGACATCCTGATCGTCCGCGAACTAACCGGCGGTGTCTATTTCGGCGAGCCGAAGGAGATCGTCGATCTTGGCAACGGCCAGAAACGCGCCATCGACACCCAGGTCTACGATACGTTCGAGATCGAGCGGATCGGCGCCGTCGCCTTCGAGCTTGCCAGGACCCGCAGCAACAAGGTCTGCTCGATGGAAAAGAACAATGTCATGAAGTCGGGCGTGCTGTGGAAGGAGGTCGTTGCGGCGACGCATCGGGCGCGCTATGCCGATGTCGAGCTCAGCCACATGCTGGCAGATGCCGGCGGCATGCAGCTGGTGCGCTGGCCGAAGCAGTTCGACGTCATCGTCACCGACAATCTGTTCGGCGACATGCTGTCGGACGTCGCCGCGATGCTGACGGGATCGCTCGGCATGCTCCCCTCGGCATCGCTCGGCAGCCCCGATCCGCTGACCGGCAAGCGCAAGGCGCTCTACGAGCCGGTGCACGGCTCCGCCCCCGACATCACCGGCCAGGGCGTCGCCAACCCGATCGCCATGATCGCCTCGTTCGCCATGTGCCTGCGCTACTCCTTCGCCATGGCCCCGGAGGCCGACCGGCTCGAAGCCGCGATCGCCGCGGTTCTCGACGACGGGCTGCGCACCAGCGACATCGCGCCGCCCGGTGCGGCCCGGGTCGGCACCGCCGCGATGGGCGACGCCATCATCGGGAAATTCCTGGGCTGAATCGGTTCGGTGCTGCCCGGTCAGACGAAGCCGATGAAGCGGCCGCATAGCAGCACCGATGACCAGAGCACGATCGAGGCGAGCGCCGCGGCACGCAAGCCCGCCGCCGTGACCTCACCGTCGCTTCGCCCGCGTTGAAGGGCGACGAAACCGAGGAAGTTGGCGAGAGCGGCGGCGATCAGGCCCATTTTCAGGAGAAAGACCGGCATCGTCGCGTACTCGGACGCCCTGACCGAAAACAGCGTCAGTCCGGTCAGCGCCGCCACGGCGAAGGCCAGGACGGCGATCCGCCGGAAGGTCGAGACGAATTCCGCCTTGGGCAGAGCGGCGAACGCCCCGAGGAGGCGGAGATCGAGCAGCACGACGCTGGTCAGCAGCGCGCCGATTGCGGCGATATGCAGGGCGTTGACGATCGGGTAGGCGTAGAACGAGGCCTTCAGCAGACGGACCGGGCCGATCTGCTCGATGGCATCGAAAAATTCCATGCGAAGCGCGGATCAGGCGGGCGGCGCCATGTCGGGATAGACGTCGTAGGTCTTGCCGCCGATGACCAGGCGAACCGCTTTCATGCGCCTTTCGTTCGAATCGCGCGAGCGATGGCCGATCGCCGTCACCTCGTCGCCCTTCTTCGCCACGTCCTCGGTAAAGCCGGCGGCGATGGTGCGCGACGGCGGCGCCAGTTCGACCCGCCACGTCTCGCCTTCGACGTCGACGTCGAGCGTCGCATGCGGGTTGCCGATGTAGATCTCGGCGATCACCCCTTCGAGCTCGAAGAAGCCGTCCGCTGTCCATGCCCAGCCGTGGTGCGAGAGCGCCGGGATTGCGGCCAAGACCAGAAGAAGCGCGGCAAGGCCGCCTCGAAGGAACATCTGCATTGCGTCATGCCTTTTCCGTTCTTCCAGGTCGGACGCTACGATGAAAAACCGAAGCGTCAAATCACTTCCCGATGAGCGCCGCTCGGTCGGCCGGCAGGGCGGCCTGGTTCGTCCGGTTCGTCCGAAGAATTGACTCTTTTCTCAAAGCGCGTAAGAAGCCCAGCCGTTGCGGAGCTGTTTCATGCGCGGCCTTGTTATGGCGCTTCTGGCATTCGACGTCCCCGGCCTCTGCGCCGGACGCGCCGGCGCGTCTCTCCGTTCCACCAAAACGGCCGCCAAAACGACCAGAATGGTCTGACTGCCCTGGCCTTCTCGCCCTCTCCCCGGGTTCGGCCTGGGGAGGGCCCGCAAGTGCCGGCGGCCCTCCGGCAAGCAAACGGGCGGAGAGCGAAGGAGAAGTTCCATGGGATTCAAGGTTGCGATTGCAGGCGCCACTGGCAATGTCGGCCGGGAAATGCTCAGCATCCTCGAGGAGCGCGGCTTTCCGGCGGACGAGGTCGTCCCCCTGGCCTCGCGCCGCTCGCTCGGCAGCGAAGTGTCCTACGGCGACCGCACGCTGAAGGTGAAGGCCCTCGACGGCTATGATTTCAGCGACACGGACATCTGCATCATGTCGGCAGGCGGCAACGTCTCCAAGGAATGGTCGCCGCGGATCGGCCGGCAGGGCTGCGTCGTCATCGATAATTCATC
>JAJFMR010000029.1 GCA_020696915.1 Rhizobiaceae bacterium
GCGCGCGCGATCGCCACCCGCTGCCGCTGGCCGCCCGAGATGTCGTGGATGGCACGGCCGGCGAGCCGCGACTCGAGGCCGACGGTTTCGAGAAGTCGGGCAATTGCCGCGGGGCGCTGCCGGCGGCCGGCAATGCCGTGGATGCGCAGCGGATCGGCGAGCGCGCCGGCAACGGAGGCTCGCGGGTTGAAGGCGCCGAGCGGATCCTGGAACACCATCTGGATACGCCTGCGCATGACGCGAAGCTTCTTTCCGGTCAGCGACAGCAAGTCGGTTTCGCGAAAGGTGACGCTGCCGGCATCCGGTTGGACGAGGCGCAGAACAACCCTGGCCAGAGTGGATTTTCCGCTGCCGGAGGGTCCCGCCAGGCCGAGCGTTTCACCCGGCGCCAGGCTGATCGAGGCGTCTTTCAGCGCGTCGACCCGGCGACCTCCGGCGGCGTAGGTCTTGGAAATCCCGGCTGCGACGAGGAGCGGAGCTGTCATGGCAATCGCGCAGCGACCAGCGGCGGCGTGTCGAGGCCGATATGGGCTGCGAGAAGCTGCCTGGTGTAGGGAGCCGCCGGCCGCTCTACGATTGCCGATCTCGTAGCAAGTTCGACCAGCCGGGCTTTGCGCAGCACCGCGATACGGTCGGCAAAACCGGAAGCCAGCGCGATGTCGTGGGTGATGAAAACCAGCGTCATGCCGTCCTCCACGACCAGCGTGTCGAGAAGCGCGACGATATCGGCCTGCACGACGCTGTCCAGTGCACTGGTCGGCTCGTCCGCAATCAGCAGCCGGGGCCTGGCCGCAATGGCGGCGGCGATCGCGACGCGCTGGCGCTGGCCGCCGGACAGTTGGTGCGGGTAGGCGGCCAGCGCTGTCGCGGGCTTCGGAATGCGAACCCGGTCGAGCAGCGAGGCGGCGCGGTCAAGCGCGCTCTTCCAGCCAAGCCCGAGGTGGCGTCTTGCCACTTCGGCGATCTGTTCGCCCACCGGGAGAACTGGATTGAGAGAAGCGCCCGCGTCCTGGAAGATGAAGCCGATGTCGCGGCCGGCGCACGGGGTGCGGCCAAGCCCCGGCCAGTCTATTTCTCCCTCGATCAGGGCGCTCCCGGGAACCAGCCCGGCAAGCGCCAGGGCGAGCGTGCTCTTGCCCGAACCGCTCTCGCCGATGACTGCCAGCCGCTCACCCGACAGAATTTCGAGATCGAGACCGTCGATCGCCCGGGTCGAGCCGTCACCGCTCCGGTAGTCGACGGAGAGCCGCCGGAGGTCGGCGAGAACCGCGCTCATGCCCTGCTCCGGCGGCCGGCGATTGCCTCCGAAAGTCCTTCCGAGAGGAGATAGACGCCGAGCACGGCGACCACGAGTCCGATACCTGGAATGATCGACAGGAAGGGTGCCGAGCGCAGCACGTTGCGGCCCTCCGCGATCATCGACCCCCAGGTGACGATGTTGGGATCGCCGAGCCCCAGAAAGGAAAGGGCGGCTTCGGTGAGGACCGCACCCGCCACGATCACCGAGCTCAGCGCCAGCACCGGAGGCAAGGCATTCGGCAGCACCTCCCGAAGGGCTATCTCCATCGGGTGCATGCCGATGACTCGCGCCGCGGCAACATAATCGCGCTCGCGGATCGACAGCACTTCGGCGCGCGCCAGCCGCGCCGGGCCGGTCCATGCCCCGAGCGCGATGGCAAGGATGACGACCGGCAGCGACGCCCCGCTGACGCTGACGAAGGCCAGCGCCAGCAGGAAGCCCGGCACGATCTGGAAGGCGTCGACGACGCGCATCAGCGCCTCGTCGACAAGGCCGCCGGCGAAGCCGGCCAACGTGCCGACCAGCGCGCCGACGAAGATCGCGACCGACGCCGCTGCGATGCCGACCGCCAGCGACGCGCGGGCGCCATGCATGAGACCGGCGAGCACGTCGCGGCCGAGCCGGTCCGTGCCCAGCGGGAAGGCGGCGTCGGCGAAGGGAGGCAGCAGCGCAGGTCCGCGGATGGCCAGCGGATCACCCGGGAAGACGACCGGGGCCGTCAGCGCGGCTGTCGCGAGGAGAACGATCATGAGGAGCCCGGCCACGCCTTCGGGGGAGCGCAGGAACTGGCGGACAGGCCTCATGTGGCCGGCTCCGAAGCACCGACCCTGGGATCGAGGACGGCATAGACGACGTCGACGACCAGATTGACGGCGATCACCAGCACGGCGGAGACCAGGATGATGCCGATCAGCAGTGCCGCGTCCCGTCCGGCAACCGCCTCCTGGGCCAGGCGCCCGAATCCCGGAATGGCGAAGACGCTTTCGATGACGACGCTGCCGCCGAGCATCGAGGCCGCCTGCAGGCCGAGCATGGTGACGAGCGGCAGCAGCGCGTTGCGCGCCACATGGCGCAATACGATGCGGCGCCGGGCAAGCCCCCTGGCGCGCGCGGCCAGCGCAAAATCCTGCCGCCACGCCTCGGCCATGCCGGCGCGCATCATTCTCAGGAAAAGGGCCATATAGATGAAGCCGAGCGCGGCGACGGGCAGCACAAGATGACGGGCGATGTCGAGCGCCCGCTCGAACCCCTGCTTGCCCGACGCGATGCTCTCGAGGCCGGCGGTGGGAAGCCAGCGCAGCTGCACGCCGAATATCACGCTGAGCACCAGCCCGAGCCAGAAGCTCGGAACGGCGTAAAGCGTCAGCGAGCCGACCGACAGCAGCCGGTCAGCGGCGCTGCCCGGCCGCGCGCCGGACACGACGCCGAGCGCCGAGCCAAGGCTGAAGGACAGCGCCACGGCGCTGCCCATCAGCCACAGCGTGGCCGGCAGCCTTTCCATGACGACATCGAGGATCGGCCGCCCGAACAGCACCGACCACCCGAGATCGAGCCGCAGGAGAGCCATGAGGTAGGCGGCAAGCCGCGCCCACGCCGAGCGGTCGAGGCCGTAGCTTTCGCGCAGGCCGGCGACCAGCGCCGGGTCACCGCCGCCGATCGACAGGAGGTAGGCGTCGACGGCATCGCCGGGCGCCGCCTCGAGCAGGAAGAACGTGCCGATGACGACGATCAAGAGCACCGGGATGCTGGTGATCAGACGCCGTCGCAGCAGGAGAAATGCACGTCTCACGTGGGACCGAACCCTTATCCGATCCCCGCATCTATCACGATTCCAGGTCGGTATCGGCCCAGTTGGAAACGGCCCATCGCGGATTGCTGGAAACGTTCTTGACGCTTGTACGCGCTACCGTGATGAAACCCCACTCGGCGACGTTGATCAGCGGCAGGTCCTCGGCGACGAGCTTCTGAAACTGCCTGAACAGGTCCGTGCGTGCCGCGACGTCGACAGTCTTGTTGGCCTTTTCGATGATCTCGTCGATCGCCGGGTTGGCGTAGCCGCCCTGGTTGGAAAAGGGGACGCCTGCCGGAACGCCCCCCTTGACCAGAATCGTGGTCGAGATCGCGGGGTCGCCGCGGAAGACGGGCGGCGCTACCGCCAGGTCGAAATCATGGTCGGTGTAGACGGCCTTCTGGTGTGCGGCGGCATCATTGTTGACGATCTCCGCGTCGATGCCGATCGCGGCGAGCGCCTGCCGGAGATAGTCTCCGAACTGCCTGGTCTCGCTGAAATAGGGCGCCGGCAGCAGCTTCAGCGAGAACCGGGTTCCGTTGCCGGCGCGCTTGTAGCCAGCCTCGTCCAGCAGCGCGTTGGCTCTCGCCGGATCGAAGGCGTAGGTTGTCACGCCCGCTTCATAGAACTCCGGCGCGTTTTTCGGCACGATGCCGGTCGAAGGCACCGCATAGCCGAGGAAGATCGTCTTCACGACGAAGTCCCTGTCGATGGCGTGGGCGATCGCCTGCCGGACTTTCAGATCGGCCAGCTCCTTGCGGCGATGATTGATCTCGACGACCAGCTGATAGGTCAACGCCTCGTAGCCTTTCGAGTAAACTTCGATGCCCTCGACCTTGGATATGCGCTCGAGGTCGGCGAGCGGCACCTGGCTGAAGGCGGCGAGCTGGATCTCGTCCGCCTCGAGGGCGCCGGCCGCCGCAGCGCGGTCGGGGAGCACCCGAAAGACGATTTCGTCGAGTTTGGGCTGGCCTTCGCCCCAATAGTCCTGGTTCTTCTCGAGCCGGTAATACTCGCCGGGCTTGTGTTCGGCGAATTTGAAAGGTCCCGTGCCGACGAGACTTGCATTGGCGGGATTGGCCTCGATGTCGGTGCCCTCGTAGAGGTGCCTGGGCAGCACGCTCGTCACCACCGGCAGCGCGTTGCGGATGAGCTGGAACGGCGTCGGCACCGAGAATTTGAACACCGCGGTGCGCTCGTCCGGCGTTTCCACCGCCTCCAGATTGGCAAAGACGAGGCGGCCCAGGTTCTGCAGCTTCTTCCACACCTCGAGCGCCGAAAAGGCGACGTCGGCCGAGGTGAAGGGCTTGCGGTCGTGCCAGGTGACGCCTTCGCGAAGCGTGAAGGTTACGGAACGCCCGTCGGCCGAACCCTCCCACGCTGTCGCGAGCCTGGGCTCGAGGCCGTCGGGGCCCGCAAAGGACGCTTCGGCGAGCGGCTCGATCACCTTGCTGGCGATGAAGAAGACGCCGTTCGAGGCGACTATTGCCGGGTTCAGGTTCTTCGGCTCGGAATCGGCCGCGACGACGAGGCGCTTGCCGTCTTGCGCAAGAGCGCGGGCGGGAAGGCCGGCGGATGCGAGAAGCAGCGCCGTGCTCGTCAGGAGCCGGCGGCGGGAAAGCGGGAATCTCGTCATGCTGTCTCCGGAAAACGACGCCACGCTGGAACGGGGCGGCTGCCCTTCCAGAGGCACGGTCAAATTCTTCACCGACGCCCGACAATAGCGCCAGTCATGTTTTTTTGCACGAAGCCAAAGGCGAGAAAAATACTCCCCCGTTTCCATGCACCGGGAGCAGAAGCGGGGCATGCCGAGGCGCAGCGATGGAATTCCAGCCGAGGGAGCCCGCAGCACGGAACGTCGAAGCTGTGACGGGTCCTTGGCCGGCGCGACATGCGCTTGCATCTTTGACAGCCTTCCGAAACGGTGTATCGTTTTAAAACGTTTGCAATCCGCTCCTCCAGAGGCGGTCCGGACTGTTTCGAAACGCTGTCTTGGGAGGGACAGTGCGCGCCAGGACGCTCAAGCAGCTGGCCGGCCATCTTGACCTGTCGATCACGACGGTCTCGCGGGCTCTTGCGGGTCATTCCCAGATTGCCAGGGCCACCCGCGAGCGCGTTGCAAGGGCGGCGCATGAGCATGGTTATGTCCCCAACACCGCCGCACGCATGCTGGTCTCCGGGCGCAGCGGCTTTGCCGGGCTGGTCCTGCCGATCCGTGGACCCAACCTCGTGGATTCCTTTCTCGGCGAATTCGTTACCGGCCTGGGCGAAGGGCTGGTGCAGCGCGGCAACGACCTGATTCTCGCGACGGCGCCCGAGGGGCAGCTGGAAATCGACGTGCTGAAACATCTGGTGCAGTCCGGCCGCGCCGACGGGGTCGTGCTCACCCGCATAGCCGAGGCGGACGAGCGCGTTTCATTTCTGGCGGCGCGCGGCGTGCCCTTCGTGGCGCATGGCCGGATGCTGGATGCCGGCATCGCCTACAACTGGCTCGACACCGATGGCGCCCACGCCTTTGGCGTCGCCTTCGACATGCTCTACGAGCTTGGCCACCGGCATTTCGGGCTGGTGACGATTTCCGAGCCGATGACGTTCCGGCACCTGCGCCAGGATGGTCTGGCCGAGGCGATCACCCGGCGCGGCGATCCTTCGGTCAGGCTCGACGTGGCGACGGCACCGCGCTTCGACCGCGGCGCAAGGATCCAGGCGGTTGGCCGCATGCTGGCCGGCTCGGACCGGCCGACCGCCATCGTAGCGCTGTTCGACGAACTGGCGCTGACGGTCATGGAGGAGGCTGCCAGGGCCGGCCTTTCCATCCCGCGGGACCTCTCGGTCATCGGCTTCGACAATATCGTTGCGGCGGCCTATGCGCCGCCGGGCCTGACGACCTTCGAGGCGTCGATCAGGCAATGCGCCCGCGAGATTGCCGAGATGCTGGTCACCGTCATCGAGGAGCGGCCGGCGGAGCCGCTGACCCGTCTGATCAGGCCGACATTGACCGCCAGGGCAAGCCATGGCCTGGCGCCGGGTTCCAGGAAATTGAAGCCGCAGGCGAACCAGGGAGGAAGTCGATGAAGACGATGATGAAGCTCATTTCCGGAGCAGCCCTTGCCATGGCGCTCGGCGCCGGGGCGGCCCACGCCCAGGTGCTGTTCTGGTCGACGCAGGCCAAGCCCGTCGAGGAAACCCAGAAGATGCGCGACCAGGTGCTGTCGGGTTTCGAGGGCGGAGTCGATTACCAGCCGCAGGACGACGGCCCGTGGCTGACGCGCGTGCAGGCCGAGCTGCAGGCGGGCTCCGGCACGATCGGCGTTCTCGGCGCGCTGCATGGCAGCCTGTCCAGCCTCGCCGCCGATCTGGTCGACCTGTCCGACGTCGATCTGGGCGGCGCCAAGGTCAACGAGGCCTACCGGGAACTCGCCACGCTCGATACGGGCGAGCAGAAATATCTGCCCTGGATGCAGGCGACCTACATCATGGCGGCCAACAAGAAGGCGCTGGAATTTCTTCCGGAAGGTACCGACCTCGACACCATCACCTACGATCAGCTGACCGCCTGGTCGAAGAACCTCGCAGAAAAGACCGGGTCCCCGAAATTTGGATTTCCCGGCGGCCCCGACGGGCTGAAGCACCGCTTCTTCCAGGGCTTTCTCGTGCCTTCCTACACCAAGTCGATGGTGACCAAGTTCCGCTCCGCCGAGGCTGAAGCCGGCTGGAACAAGTTCAAGGAACTGTGGCAGTACACCAATCCGAATTCCACCAACTACGCCTTCATGCAGCAGCCGCTGCTTACCGAGGAGGTATGGGTCGCCTTCGACCACGTTGCCAGGCTGGCTGACGCATTCAACCAGAAGCCGGACGATTTCGTGGCCTTCCCGGCACCGGCCGGCCCCGCCGGCCGCGGCTTCATGCCCGTGGTGGCGGGCGTCGCCATTCCAAAGACCGCGCCCGACATGGACAAGGCGAAGGCCCTCGTCGCCTACATGCTCAAGCCCGAGACCCAGATCGCAACCCTGCGCGCGACGAACTTCTTCCCGGTAGTCGAAGTGACGCTACCCGACGACATGCCGAATTCGGTGAAGCTCTCCGCCCCGGCCGTCGCCGCCATGACGGGGGCCGAGGATGCATTGCCGGCACTGCTGCCGATCGGGCTCGGCGACCTCGGAGGCAAATTCAACCAGGTCTACACCGACACCTACGAGCGCATCGTGCTCGGCGGCCAGGACGTGCGCGCCGTCCTAGACGAGCAGGCCGACGTCCTGCGGGGCCTGCTCGAGCAGGCAAAGGCGCCGTGCTGGGCGCCGGATGCGCCGTCGCAAGGCGCCTGCCCCGTCGAATAGAGCAGGACTGGGGCGCCGGGCCTTTGCCTCGGCGCTCCCTTCTGCCTGCCCGCCAGTGAACGAGAGGCGGCCCGATGACCCGCTCCAAAGCCCTGCCATACCTGCTGCTCGCGCCGGCGACGCTGTTTCTGTGCGTCTTCTTCCTGTACCCCTTCGTGCTCGTTGCTCACGAGGCGGTCACCCGTGACGGCGCCTACACGTTCGCCAATTTCCGGACCATGGCGGAGCACTGGAAATTCCCGGCTACTTTCTGGAACACCATGCTGCTCGCCATAGTCGTGGTGCCGCTGCAACTCGTTCTTGCCCTCACCATGGCGTCGATCGTGTCGCGGGTGGAGAGCGGCCGCGGCGCCATCCTCTACATCTTCGCCATTCCGCTGGGCATTTCGGACCTGGCCGCCGGGCTGATCTGGCTGGCCATATTCGAGCAGTCCGGCTTCCTCAACACCTGGCTGGTCGGGCTCGGCGTAGCCGATCAGCCGGTGATGTTTCTCGGCTACCAGTCCAAGCTGTCGATCTTCGTCGCCGTCGTGCTGGCCGAGGTGTGGCGTGCGACCGCCATCATGATGGTCATCCTCGTCGCCGGAATGGGACTGATCCCCAAGGAGTATGGCGAGGCAGCCGAAGTATTCGGCGCCAGCGCGTGGAAGCGCTTCACGCGGGTGACGCTGCCGCTGCTTCGGCCGAGCCTGCAGACGGCAATCATCCTGAGGGTCATCCTCGCCTTCGAGGTCTTCGCGGTGGTTGCGGCGCTCGGCGGCACCAACCTCCCGGTGCTGATGGGGGAGACCTATCACTGGCAGTTCGCGCTGCAGGATCGCAACGTCGCCGCAGCCTACGCCATGCTGATCCTGGCCATCTCGATCGGCTTCACGCTGTTCTTCCTCTACGCGCTGCGCGTTCCGAAGGAGGCGCGACCATGACCGCCATCCTTGCCGACGCACCAGCCGCAGCCCGATGGGACTCCCGCCGCCGGGCCGGGCGATTCCTCATGTTCGCGGCGATCGTGCTGTTGTGCGCATGGGTGCTGCTGCCGATCTACCTGCTCATCGTCAACGCGCTGTCGTCGCCGAACGAGGTCACCGGTTTTCCGAAGCGGATGCTGCCATCCTTCGACACGGGCAGCATCTCCTTCTTCATCAATTTCGCGGGTGTCGCCAAGGCGTTGTGGAATTCGATCCTGGTGGCCGCACTGACGATGGTCCTGTCGATCGGCATCGGAGCGCCGGCCGGCTATGCGCTGTCGCGTTTCGATTTCCCCGGCAAGGAGGCATTCCGCTTCCTGGTGCTGATGACCCGGGCGTTCCCGCTGCCGCTCCTGGCGCTGCCGCTGGCGGTCATGTTCATTCGCACCGGGCTCGACGACACGCCTGTCGGGCTGGCGATCGTTCACACCACGCTTGCTCTGCCTTTCGCGGTGCTGATCACCTTCTCGCTGTTCTCCGGCATTCCGTTCGAGCTGGAGGAGGCGGCCTGGACACTCGGCTGCACGCGGCTGCAGGCGTTCTGGAAAGTGGTGATGCCGCTCGCGCTGCCCGGCATTGCCGCGTCGGCCGTCTTTGCCTTCACGATTTCCTGGAACGAGGTGTTCGCTGCGGCGGTGCTCACCATCGAGAACAGGACGTTGACGGCATTCCTGCTGCAGAGCCTGAACGTGTCGCCGCTCTACCTCAAATTCGCAGGCGGCGCCGCCCTCGTCGTGCCGGCGCTCATCTTCATCTTTGCGGTGCGCAAGTATCTGTTCGCCATGTGGGGCATCGCCAACCGCTGAGCGAAGGCCAGGAGGGACGGAAATGGCCGAAATCTCGATCAGGAAGGTTGCCAAGCACTTCGGCAACTTCACCGCCCTCCATTCCGTCGACCTGACGATTGCCGATCAGGAGTTCCTGGTGCTGCTCGGTGCGTCGGGTTGCGGCAAGACAACCTTGCTCCGCATCGTCGCCGGCCTGGAGACGCCGAGCCAGGGGGAGGTGTGGATCGGCGGCCGGCGGGTCGATCACCTGCCGCCGCGCGACCGCGGCATTGCCATGGTGTTCCAGAACTATGCGGTGTTTCCGCATCTCACCGTCTACGAGAACATCGCCTTCGGGCTCCGGATGAAGAAGCTGCCGCAGGACGAGGTAGACCGCCGCGTCAGGCGGACAGCCGAACTCATTCACATCGAGCAGCTGCTGAAGCGCTATTCGGGTCAATTGTCCGGCGGCCAGCGGCAGCGGGTCGCCGTTGCCCGCGCTCTCGCCATGCAGCCCGACGTCATCCTGATGGATGAGCCGCTGTCCAATCTCGACGCCCTTCTCAGGCTCGAGATGCGCGCCGAGCTCAAGGGCGTGCTGGCCGCGTCGAAGACCACCACCGTCTACGTGACCCACGACCAGGTCGAGGCAATGAGCCTGGCCGACAGGATCGCCGTCATGCACCAGGGCCGTATCGTGCAGGCGGCGTCGCCGGTCGAGGTCTACCGCAATCCGGCGGCGCGTTTCGTGGGTTCGTTCATCGGCAATCCGCCGATGAATTTCATCCCCGCGAAAAAGGCGGGCGACGGCCGCTGGTCGGTGGCCGGCATGACACTCGACGGCCCGCGGGCCAGCCGGAGCGAAATCGAGTTCGCGATCCGCCCGGAGGACGTCGAGGTCGCGCCCGACGGCGTTCCGATCACCGTGCGCGTCGTGGAGCCGCTCGGCGCCCACACGCTGATCACCTCGGATGTCGAGGGCCACCTTTTTCGCGCCGTTCTCGATTCAACGACGACGGTCAGGACGGGCGACCGGCTGACGCTCGCGCCAAAGCCGGACCGCATACGCTGGTTCGATCCCGACACGACGGCCGCATTGTGAGGCAGCAGGCAAGGGACAAAACCTGAAGGAAAGAAAAGTGCTTCCATGAACGCCCGGGAAAACGATGATCTCATAGACAAGGCCGTCGAGGTGCTGAAGGAGAACGATCGCGGCACCTACACCGTGCCCACCAAGGGACTCTATCCGTTCCAGTGGAACTGGGATTCCTGCTTCACCGCTCTCGGCCAGGGATACTACGACGAGGCGCGTGCCTGGACCGAGATCGAAACGTTGTTTCAGCACCAGTGGCCGGACGGGATGGTCCCCCACATCGTGTTCCATGTTCGGGACGACGGCTATTTCCCGGGTCCCGACGTGTGGCAGACCGGCCGGCCGACAGCCACGTCGGGGATCACCCAGCCAGCCGTGGCGGGTTTTGCCGTCAGGCGGCTCTACGAGCGCGCAAAAGACAGGGAAAGTGCCGCCGTCCGCGCCCGCGCGCTGCTGCCCAAGATCGACGCATGGCACCGCTGGTTCTACGACCGACGTGATCCGCGGGGCGAAGGCCTCGTCGCCATCATTCATCCCTGGGAATCGGGGCGCGACAATTCGATCGACTGGGATGCCGCCTTCGCGCGCGTGCCGACGCACGGGGTGGCGCCTTACCAGCGCCGCGACACCCAGCATGCCGATCCGGCCCACCGCCCAACCAAGGAACAATACGATCGCTATCTCTGGCTCGTGCAGCACTTTCGCGGCCTCTGCTGGGACAATTCCAGGCTGCACGATGCCTCGCCGTTTCAGATCGTCGATGCCGGATTCAACGCGATCCTCATCCGAAGCTGCGTCGATCTCGCGGATCTGGCGCTCGATCTCGGCGAGCCGGCGCTTGCCGAGACCAACCGGCAGCGCGCAAGCAAAGCCATCGCCGCGCTCGACGCGCTGTGGAGCGAGCCGCACGGTCAATATCTCTGTCTCGACCGCCTCACCGGCGAACTCATCGACAGCGCCTCGGTGGGCGGGCTGATGCCGGTCTTCGCGCCGATTGCCAAGGCGCGGGCGGCCGCAATTGCCCGCACGATCGAGAAACGGGCGGCGGCCGCCCGCTTCATCGTGCCCTCCCATGATCCGGCCGACCCGCGCTTCGACGCCAAGCGCTACTGGCGAGGGCCGGCGTGGCTGGTCGTCAACTACATGATCGCCGACGGGCTGACGGCTGCCGGCGAGACCGAGGTGGCGGCAAGGATCACGGGCTCCAGCCTCGATCTCATCGAGGAAAGCGGCTTTGCGGAATATTACGACCCGCTGACCGGCGAGCCGCTGGGCGGCGGCCGCTTCACCTGGACGGCCGCCATGGTGCTGGAATTCCTGCGCGCCGCGTGAAGCGCCATCGTTGTCCGTAGCGCATGGACTTGCGGCCATAAGTCGGTGAGGCGCCTGCGGTGAGGCATCATGCGCCGCCTGTAGAGGATGCCGATCAGGTCTTCCTTGCACGCCAGATCGCCAGCGGCCTTCGTCTTGCACGAGCGAGCACCCGGTTCTATTGTGATTGCATCTTGCAACTGGTTGTAGTTACAGAAGAGGCTGTGAATGCAAACTGTTTTTCGAAAGGCTTGAGGATGGAAGCCGAGCACCGTTCGGGCTGTCCGATCAATCTCTCGGTAGAGGTGATTGGCGACAAGTGGACCATGGTAATCCTGCGGGACATGGTGTTTGGCGGCCGGCGCCATTTTCGCGAGCTGCTCAACGGCTCGCTGGAAGGCATCTCGTCCAACATCCTTGCCGATCGGCTGAGGAGCATGATGGAGTCGGGGCTGCTCACCCGGGCGGACGATCCGACGCACCGGCAGAAGACGGTCTACTCGCTGACCGAAATGGCACTCGGACTGGTGCCTGTCATGGCGCAGCTCGGTGCCTGGGGCCGCAAATGGCTGCCGGTCAGCGAGGAACTCGAAACCCGCGCCCGGCTCATGGACGAGGGCGGGCCCGAGCTGTGGGCGCAGTTCATGGACGAACTGCACGAGGAGCACATCGCCGATCCGACCGGCCGCGTCGATCCGTTCCGGGCGGGCTCGGTTCGCGCGCGCCTGCAGGCGGCATTCGAAGAAGTGGCGGCGCACAAGACGGGAGTTTCATGACCGAGGTGGCATGGCCCGCTTCCGTTCCCGGCCCCGCCCGGCTGCCGCTTAAAATGGCTTGGACGTCTACAGGCGGTTCCGGAACGGGTTCCAGCGCACCGCGCCCAGCCTGACGTTCTCGCGCACCAGCGTCAGCAGACCCGAGGCGCCGATCACCGCCATGCCGAGCAGCGCCAGCGGGTCGGTGTATTCCTGGAAGAACAGCGCGCCGAGCGCAACGGCCCAGAGCATTTGCGAATAGTGGGTCGGTGCGATCCGGTTGGCGTCTGCAAACCGCGTGGCGAAAAGCAGGCCGATCTGGCCGACGCCCGAGAAGACACCGACCAGCGCCAGCAGGCCGAGCTGCCCGGCATCCGGCAGGCTGAACGAGGTCAACGATGCGGCCGCGCCGTTGAAGACGAGGCCGTAGAGGATCATCACGCCAAGCAGAGAGGTGCGCTTTTCCCGGGCGAGCGAGCGGAGCAGGATGACTGTCACGGCAGCCAAGACCGCAATCAGGGCGGCCGCCAGATGGCCGAGCTCGAGGTCGCGAAAGCCCGGCTGAACGACGAGCAGTACGCCGGCGAAGCCGGCCGCTATCGCCAACCACCGCCACGGGCCGACCTTTTCTCCGAGCACCAGGATCGACAGGATGGTGACGAACAGCGGCGACAGGAAGATCAGTGAATAAGCCTCCGCCAGCGGGATGGTCGTGAAGGCGTAGATGCCGAGCACTCCTGCGGCGATTCCCGACAGTGCCCGCGCCTGCACGGCGACGGGGCGCTCCATCTTCCAGAAGTACCGCCAGCGCTCGCCTCTTGGCTTGGCGAACAGGACGAACACACCCGCAAAGAGCGTCGAGAAGAAGCCGATCTCGAAGACCGACAATTGGCCGCCAAGCGCCTTGATGACGGCATCGCCCCATGAAAAGCTCGCATAGGCAAGAAGCGCGAGCAGGATGCCGTTCGTCACGATGTGAGCTTCCGGAGAGTGGCAGGATGAAGGTGCTGGCGATCGGAGCGCATCCCGACGACATCGAAATCTATATGTTCGGGGCGCTCGCCGCCTGGGCCGGCGCAGGCACAGCGCTCGAATTCGCGATCGCCACCGACGGTTCGCGCGGCGGCACCGCCGACCCGGCGGAGCTTGCGCGCACACGGCGGCAGGAAGCCGGGCAGGCCGCCGCCAGGCTCGGAGTGACGCCACATTTTCTCGACTTTGCCGACGGAACGCTCGTTGCCGACGCCGCGGTGGTCAGCAGGCTGAAGATACTGATTTCCGAGATCCTGCCCGACCTGGTGGTCACGCACGCGCCGAACGACTACCACGGCGACCATCGGGCGCTCTCCGAGGCGGTCCGGATTGCCGCTTCCTTCACGGCGGCGGTGCTCCATGCCGATACGCTCGGCGGCGTTGGCTTCGAGGCGACCCACTACGTCGACGTTTCCGCTCACTTTCCGACAAAAACGGCGGCGATCCGCGCCCATGTCTCGCAGGAGCCGGAGCGTTTCGTGGCGGCCGCCTCGGCGCTCAACGCCTTCCGTGCCAGCCAGTGCAACGCCCCCGAGGGATCCTTCGCGGAGGCCTACCGGTTCGAGCCGACCTTTCCGTTCGCCGACATCCGCGGCCTGCTGCCGCCTGCTCCGCGCGTCCGCCCGGTCCACAATCGCAACCAGCCCTGGACATGACATGGTCATGCCGGCCGCAGCGAAAGCAGTCGGGACTGATGTGGGGCAAGCTGGAGATAGAGGCCGTTCTCCGTCCGCAAGGGCGTGTCCTGCGCGCCCTGCTCAACTGCGACGGTGGCATCCGACAGGCCTGAAGTCTCCCAGGTCAGAAGAAAATCCGCGGGTCGATCGCCGGTGTTGAAGACGTTGACGAGCACCGAGCCGTCATTCCTGGAGACGCGCTGTACGACGACCGGATCGCCTGCCGCGATGGCCACCGGCCGCCCCGCCGGTCCGGTCGCCAGTTCATGCCGGAAGGGCGATCGCCCGAGCAGCGGGAAGTCGCATTGGAACGGGCGACCGTCACCCAGGAGGTCGGCAAGCAGCCGCCGGCGCTCCTCGGGCACCTCGCCGAGATGGTCACCGGTCATGAGCACGCCGCCGGCGAGACCGGCGAATTGCGCCAGCGAGTGCAGCTGGTTGTCGCTCAGCTCATGAAAGCGGTCGCGCAAAAGAATGCAATCGGGGTC
>JAJFMR010000321.1 GCA_020696915.1 Rhizobiaceae bacterium
CGCGTCGCCGGCGAGTCGCAGGAGATCGGCATTGAGGCCGGCCGTGACCGTGGCCAGCATCGGTCCGGCGACGAGCGCGACCGAGAGCAGCACGAGCACGGCGTTGAACAGGGTTTCGGGTCGGCCGGCGGTTGCCGGCCGCCGCGGTGCGACGGACAGGTTCGCGTCGATCACCGCGTTCGCGCCGAGCCGGTTCAGGAACAGCACGGCGAGCGCCGTCAGGCCTATCTGGATGAAGGTGAGCGCAACGGCACGCGCCGGATCGAAATCGAAGCGCAGCGCCTGGTAAATGGCGACTTCCAGCGTCGTCGCCGCCGGACCTCCGCCAAGCGTCAGCACGACGGTAAAGGATGTGATGCAGAGCATGAATACCAGTCCGGCGATCCCAGGCAGGACGGCGCGAAGGGCTGGCCACTCGATCAGCCTGAATGACGAAGACGCATTCATCCCGAGCTGGCTCGCAAGGCGCCACTGGTCGGCCGGCAGGGTGTCGAGCGTCTCGAGAAACAGACGGGTTGCCAGCGGCAGATTGAAGAAGACATGGGCGACGAGAATGCCCGACAGTCCGTAGATGCCCGGCCATGTGTGGCCCGCGAGACCGGAAAGCAGGTCCGCGAAATAACCGGCGCGGCCGAGCAGGGCAAGGATGCCGAGGGCGGCGACGATTGCCGGCAAGGCCAGGGGCAGTGCGAAAAGACGCAGGATCAGGCGGCGCCCCGGAAACCGCGGGTGCCGCGACAGGGCACGAGCGACCAACATGGCCGGCAGGATGGAAAGGGCCGTCGACAGTGCCGCCTGCCACAAGGTGAAACGGGCGATCCGGAACAGGTAGGAATCGAATGCCGCCAGGGCGGCGGGAAAGTCGGCCGCTCCCTCGAACGCCAGCCCGACCAGCGCTCCGCCGACCAGCACCGAAACGAAGGCGGCCGCGAGCGAGCCGGCTATCGTCCGCAGATCGATGTGCCAGTCGCCGGCCTTGACCTTGCGCCCGCGCGGAAGGCCCCCGGCAGCGCCATCTGGCCTTGCCGGCCTGACCGAGGGCATCGGCGATGCGGCGGCCCGGACTTCCGGGCCGGAGATCCGCGATCCTACCGGCTCATCACTCCCAGCCACTCGTCCACCCACTGCTTGCGGTTGGCGGCCACCTCTTCTGGGCCGAAGGAAAGCGACTTTGCCGGCCGGACGAGTTTCGCGAAAGCCGGGTCCAGTGGTTTTTCGGTAACGCCGGCCGGGAACATCCAGTTGGTTTCCGGGATGATGTCCTGGAACCCCGGCCCGATCATGAATTCGAGAAAGTCCCTGGCCAGCCGGTTGTCGGCTCCCCTGGCCGTCATTCCGGCAACTTCGACCTGAAGGTAGTGGCCCTCTTCGAAGGCGGCGGCCTGATAGCGGTCGGTGTCTTCGGCAACCATGTGATAGGCGGGCGACGTGGTGTAGGAGAATACCATCGGAGCTTCGCCCTTGGTGAACAGGCCATACGCCTCGCTCCAGCCGGGGGTGACCGTCAGGATGCGATCCTTGAGCTTAGACCACGCCTGGGGGGCGGCGTCGCCATACACGGCCCTCACCCAAAGCAGCAGCCCGAGACCGGGCGTGGAGGTGCGCGGATCCTGGATGAGGATCTTCTCTTCGAACGTTCCGTCGACGAGCTCGCTCAGGCTCCTCGGCGGCGTCTTCACCGCCTGCGTGTCGTAGACGAAGGCGAAATGCGCATAGTCGAACGGCACGAACATGTCGTCTGTCCAGCCGCCGGGAACCTTGACGCCCGACAGGTCGATGCCGGCCGCCGAGAACAGGCCGGTCGCCCTGGCATCGGCCGTCAGATTGTTGTCGAGGCCGAGCACGATGTCGGCCTTCGTCGCCTGTCCCTCAAGCCTGACGCGGTTGAGCAGCGCGACACCGTCGGCCACGGCGACGAATTCCAGGTCGCAGCCGCATTCAGCCTCGAATGCCTTCTCGACCTGCGGCCCCGGACCCCATTCGGCCGTGAAGCTCTCATAGGTGTATACGGTGAGCTTTTCCTGGCTCGACGCCGGCCCGGCCGACACCGCGAGCGCGGCAACCAAAGTGAGAAAAATGCGCATCGACGCCTCCTTCGCAAAAAAAGGGAATTGAGGCGCCCGGCAAGCGTCTAATCCCTCCGCCGGTACAAACCGGATCAGGTTCAGCGGGTTGGCCGGGACGACCCCGTCTGCCTCTCAGCCGGTCCGCGAAAGACGCGTCCGGCACCCCGTTAGAGCGTAAAAGGACATAGGCCCGCGCCGCCGCTGAGGCAAGCGGGCATTTTCTCCCGCCCGCCTCCTTCCACTGCCCGCCTGCGGCGTGATAAGGGCCTGCCCCAATGAGCCGGTTTGTAATCCTTCTCGACGGTGAGGTCGTGCGCACGCCGCGCCTCGACGCGCAGCTTGCCGGTGCGCGCATCATCGCCGCGGACGGCGGCATGCGGCATTCGGCGGCGCTGGGCGTCGTGCCGGAGCTGTGGGTCGGGGATTTCGATTCCGTGCCGGCCGCACTGCCGGCCGAGCTTGCCGCGGTCGAAAGGCGGCGGTTTCCTTCCGACAAGGACAGGACCGACGGCGAACTGGCCGTCGCGGAAGCGCTGGCGCAGGGGGCAACCTCGCTGGTGCTTGCCGGGGCTTTCGGCGGAACGCGTGCCGACCATGCGCTGCTGCATCTTGCCATGGGCATCAGGCGAGCCAAGGAGGGGATCGAGGTGGTCCTTACCAGTGGCGCGCAGGAGGGCTTCCCGCTGCTGCCGGGCACCCGCACCTTCAATTACAAGGACGGCACGCTGTTCAGCATACTCGGGTTCTCGCACCTCTCCGGTGTCACGGTGACGGGGGCGAAATGGCCCCTGGATGGCGTCGAGGTGCCGTTCGGCTCCTCGCTGACCGTATCCAACGAAGTCCGGGGCGGCCTCAGGGTTTCGTTTGCGGTTGGCCGCGCCATGCTCATCGCTCACCCCTATCCGGGTGAGGGGCCCGGAGCCATCCCCCGATCGTCCTGAATCCGCAATGGCCCCACCGATCCTGAAACTGGACGGCATCGTGCTGTCGTTCGGCGGGACGCCATTGCTCGATCGCGCCGAACTTGTTGCGGCGGCGGGAGACAGGATCGCGCTGGTCGGCCGCAACGGCTCGGGAAAGTCGACGCTCCTGAAGATCGCCGCCGGCTTCATGGATCCGCAGGACGGTGAAGTCTTCAGGCACCCTTCCGCAACGGTCCGGTATTTGCCGCAGATGCCGGACATGGAGGCGTTCGGCAGCGTCGGGGCCTATGTCGAGGCCGGGCTCGGGCCGGCCGACGACCCGCACCGCGTCACCTATCTGCTCGACCATCTCGGCCTTTCGGGTGAAGAAAGGCCGGACGAAATTTCAGGCGGCGAGGCGCGAAGGGCGGCCCTTGCCAGGGTGATGGCGCCGCGGCCCGACATCCTGCTTCTCGACGAGCCGACCAACCATCTCGATCTGCAGACGATCGAGTGGCTGGAGGAGGAGATTTCCCGGTCGCCCTCCGCCGTCATCGTCGTTTCGCACGACCGCCGGTTCCTCGAACGGGTATCGGCAAGCACCGTGTGGCTCGACCGCGGGCGCACGCGGCGGCTGGAAAAGGGTTTCGCCCATTTCGAAGCCTGGCGCGACGCGATACTCGACGAGGAGGAAAGCGAGCAGCACAAGCTCGGCCGCCAGATCGTGCGCGAGGAGCACTGGCTGCGCTACGGCGTCACGGCAAGGCGAAAGCGCAACATGCGCCGCCTCGGTGAACTGCAGGCACTGCGCAGCCGCGTCCGCGGTCATCGCGGTCCCGAGGGGCCGGCCCGGCTTGCGGCGGGCGATGCCGCCGAATCCGGAAAGCTGGTCATCGAGGCAAAAAACATCTCCAAGAGCTTCGGCAGCCTGACGGTCGTGCGCGGCTTCTCGACGCGGATCGGGCGCGGCGATCGGGTCGGGCTGGTCGGTCCGAACGGCTC
>JAJFMR010000322.1 GCA_020696915.1 Rhizobiaceae bacterium
AGCAGCTTGCGCTTTCGCGTCACGTCACCACCGTAGCATTTGGCCGTGACGTCCTTCCTGAGAGCCGAGATGGTTTCGCGGGCAATGACCTTGCCGCCGATCGCCGCCTGGATCGGGATCTTGAACATGTGCTGGGGGATCAGTTCCTTGAGCTTCTCGCACATGGCGCGGCCGCGCTTTTCCGAACCGCTGCGGTGTACCAGCATAGACAGCGCGTCGACGGGTTCCTCGTTGACGAGGATCGACATCTTGACCAGATCGCCCTCGCGGTAGTCCGTCAGATGATAGTCGAACGAGGCGTAGCCCTTGGAGAGCGATTTCAGGCGGTCGTAAAAGTCGAACACCACCTCGTTCAGCGGCAAATCGTAGACGAGCATGGCGCGCTTCCCGACATAGGAAAGGTCGGCCTGCTCGCCGCGCCTTTCCTGGCAGAGCTTCAATATGCTGCCGAGATAGTCGTCCGGCGTCAGGATGGTGGCGCGGATCCACGGTTCCTCGATGCGGTCGATGCGCACGAGGTCGGGCATGTCGGCGGGATTGTGAAGTTCCTTCACCTCGCCGTTGGTCAGGAACATGCGGTAGACGACGCTCGGCGCCGTGGCGATCAGGTCGAGGTCGAACTCGCGCTCGAGCCGCTCCTGGATGATCTCGAGATGCAGGAGGCCGAGGAAGCCGCAGCGGAAGCCGAAGCCGAGGGCTGCCGACGTTTCCATCTCGTAGGAGAAGCTGGCGTCGTTGAGGCGCAGCCTCCCGACGGCGGCGCGCAACGCCTCGAACTCCGCGGCGTCCACCGGGAACAGGCCGCAAAAGACCACCGGCTGCGCCGGCTTGAAGCCAGGCAGGGCGGCGGCGGTGGGGCGGCGGTCCTCGGTGATGGTGTCGCCGACGCGGGTGTCGGCGACTTCCTTGATGGAGGCCGTTATGTAGCCGAGTTCTCCGGGGCCGATCGCGTCCGTCGGCACCATTTTCGGCGTGAAGAAACCCGTGCGCTCGACCGGATATTTTGCACCGGTGCCCATCATGCGGATGGTCTGGCCCTTTTTCAGGACGCCGTCGATGACCCTGACGAGCACGATGACGCCGAGATAGGCGTCGTACCAGGAATCGACGAGCATCGCCTTGAGCGGCGCGGCGGCATCGCCCTCGCGGGGCGGCGGCAGGAAACGCACGATCGCCTCCAGCACGTCGTCGACGCCGAGACCGGTCTTGGCCGAGATCAGGACGGCGTTCGAGGCGTCGAGGCCGATCACCTCCTCGACCTGCTCGCGCACGCGGTCCGGTTCGGCGGCGGGCAGGTCGACCTTGTTCAGGACGACGACGATCTCGTGGTTGTTGTCGAGAGCCTGGTAGACATTGGCGAGCGTCTGCGCCTCGACTCCCTGGCTGGCGTCGACGACGAGCAGCGAGCCCTCGCAGGCGGCGAGTGACCGCGACACCTCGTAGGCGAAATCGACATGGCCGGGCGTATCGATGAGATTGAGGACATAGTCCTCGCCGTTCCCGGCACGATAGTTCAGCCGCACCGTCTGCGCCTTGATGGTGATGCCACGCTCGCGCTCGATGTCCATGTTGTCGAGCACCTGCTCCTTCATCTCGCGGGCCTCCAGCCCGCCGGTCATCTGGATGAGCCGGTCGGCGAGCGTGGATTTGCCGTGGTCGATATGCGCAACGATGGAGAAGTTGCGGATGTTGCTGACGGGGGTTGCCATGGGCCGGGCGTTTAGCAGCCGCAAACCGTGTTCACAAGCGGCGCCCGGGGGCCCGCGCGCAGCCTGCCGCGCGCCCCCTGTCCTTGCCTATTCCGTCACCACCGCAGTACGCGGCTGCCTGCCAGCGCACCGATCATCGTCAGGACTGCGACGGCCAGGGTGTACCATGTGGCGACGAACAACGGGGAATCGTCGGTGCAGTGCGCCGCATAGAAGGTGGCGGCGATGCCGCCGGCAACCAGCCCCGCCAGCGCCCCGGCCATGCCCGGCCGTGTCGGGGCGCCCTGCCGCATTGCCAGGAGCAGGACGGCGAGCGGGCCGATCCCGATCAGCGGAATGAAGGTGAGGCACACCTCGGCGTTGGTGCCGATCCATCGTGAGGCCCACCCCGCGGGCGGAACCGCAACAAGTTCCGCCGCGACCGCGGCCAGCGCGAGCAGCGGCGCAATTGCCAGAAACGGCAGCAACCGCTTGAGCGGCGCGCCGGGGCACGATGCCGCGAAGGCGGTAATGATCGCCGCGATGGCCAGCGCCAGCGTCAGCACGAACTTGAACAGGAAGCGCGGCGTCGAGGCGGCCAGCGCCATGTCGGGACGCGGGCCGAGGAAGCTGAAGAAGACCAGGGCGGCGATGACGCAGGAGGCGGTCAGGGCTGCGGCGAAAATCGCGGGCAAGCGAGGCGAGGCAAGCCTTGCATCGCTCGCCAACGCGCGGATGAAACGCTCAGTGTCCATTCGTCAGCCCTGCCCCGTTCCTCTGCTGATCGCGGCAAGTCCGCGATGCAGCGCGACGCGAACCGCCGTCTCCTGCATGCCGAGCACGCGCGCCGTCTCGGCGATCGTGCAGCCTTCGACGGAAATGGCAGTCACGACGCGCTGCTGCACTGGCGGCAACCGGCCGAGCGCCCGCTTCACGTCGCGCTCGTTCGCCGTTTCGCGTTCCGGCGCGGCAAGCGTCTCGGCGAAATCGGCAATGTCGACCTCGATCCTGCGGCCGCGCCGGCGAAAGGCATCGATCAGCTTGTAGCGCGCAATGGCGAATACCCACGGCAGCACGGGCCCGTCGGCCCGCCATGTGTGGCGCTTGAGGTGTATCGCAAGCAAGGTTTCCTGCACCACGTCCTCCGGGTCGACCCCGTGTTCGATCCTGCGGCGAGCCATCGCCCGGACCAGTCCGGCGACGCCGGTCAGGAAATCGGCATAGGCCTTCTCATCACCGTCGATCGCGCTTCTCAACTGGCGGGCGAGTTGGGCCTCGTGGACACTCACCTCGCCCTCGCAAGAATTCGGTGGCGGGAGGAAATTGTTACGCCGTTGGCTGCCGACAGGCTGAGCGGGGCAAGACCAGTCATCAAGAAAGCGCGTATCATGGGCCGATGTAACGACGCCGCGGCGGCAGGCGAAGTCCGGATGTGGATTGTACGCTGCGCTCCGGCAAGCCGACTGTTACAGAAGACGATCATGGATCGCCAGTCTTTCACCTTCGCGCTCGCCGGATTGCTCGCGGCGGCGATTGCCGCCCCACGCGGCAGGGAGGATGACATGAGCATGGTGGTGCCGACCTGACCGCCAATCAGGCTCAAAATCGGACTGAAAAGCGGCATCCCTTTTCGGGTGAATCCGTGCCGGTCAGGAAGTGGCAGGCCGCCCCCCTGCGATCCTCTCGCTCCCCCTGGCGGGAGCAGAGATCGTGCCACCAATTCGGCTCGTCCCCGTTCGGGCGCATTCGCGGTGCTCTGGGCATGTCTTCATGCCGGCCGAATGACTGCCAAATAACCGCCGCAATCCAATTGACGATTGCGGAGGGATGGGCGAAGTCTCCTGTCCCTGGGCGGCGCTCGGTCTTCACCGGAGGTGCGGTCCGTGGAGCTCCGTTCCGGATCGCTGCACCTGCAAATTGGGTCTTTCGTCCGTCCTGCTGCCGCGCAATGGTCCGGCAATGGGCTGCGAGGGTCCCGGGCCACTCGCGATTCGGCGCACGAGGTCCCACCTTGCCGGGGCAGTGAAGTCGCGCATGAGGAAAGGACGAGTGATGGTCGCCAGGAAGACGTTCGCCACCGCGCTTTTCGGCGCCGTAGCGACGCTTGCGCTGGCCGCACCATTCTGGACCGGCGTCAGCGGGCTTTCGTCGGAGGCGGTGGCCGCCCCGGGCGGTTCCGGACAGGGCGGCAGCGGCAGGTCCGGCGGTAATTCAGACAGTGGCAACTCCGACAAAGGCCATTCCGGCGGTAAATCTGGCAACGCCAA
>JAJFMR010000030.1 GCA_020696915.1 Rhizobiaceae bacterium
GAACTCCATGCGGCGGCGCTAGCCGTTCTTGGCGCCGCCGACTGACCGGCGTCAGAAGGCGGCCGGATCGGAGCCCGGCACGAAGGCGTCGAATGCCGCCCAGAACTGCTCCCGGTAAATGTCGGCTTCCTGAAGTATCTCGTGGCGCGCGCCGTCGATGGTCACCATCGAGCCGCCGCGCAGCCGCCGCGCATACTCGGCCGTGGCCCGTGTCGGCACCACCTCGTCCGCACCCGCAGCTATGAACAGCACCGGCACCTGCACGCGCGCCATGAAGTCCGGGTCGGTCACCGTGTCGATCGCCTGGCAGGCGGCCTTGATCCAGCGGATCGTCGGGCCGCCGAGGCCGAGCTCGGGATGCGTTTCGCAGATGAGTGTATTTCGCTGATAGCGTGCGGGGTCGGTGGTGAGCCGGTTGGTGGCAAAGGGCAAAGGCCCCGTCCGGCCGCCCCAGGCCGCGTAGCGTCGCCCGAGGCCCGTCCAGCAGAGCGCCGTTGCAATCCGCCTGATGCTGCGCGGCGTCAGCTTCACCCCGAAAAAGCCGAGAAAGGGTGCGACCAGAACCATCCTTCGCACGCGGTTAACCAGCGCCGGCGTGGCGAGCAGCGCCACCAGCGACCCCATGGAGTGCGCCAGGATGTAGTAGGGCCCGCGGCAATCCGGCAGCACCACCTCGCGGAAGAAATGATCGAGATCGCCGGCATAGTCGAAGAAGGTCCTGACATGGCCGCGCCGCCTGTCGCGGACCAGCCTGTCCGAACCTCCCTGGCCGCGCCAGTCGAAGGTCCCCACCATGAAGCCGCGCGCGGCGAGATCGCGCGCCGTCTCGAAGTACTTTTCGATGCATTCGTTGCGGCCGGCAAGCACGACTACCGTGCCCTTCAGCGGCCGTGCCGTCGCCCCGAACAGGCCATAGCGAAGCTTCCTTCCGTCCCGGGCGACCAGGAAGCCGCCTTCGGCATTGTCGGGGACCGGATTGCCGGGGACTTCAAGGAAGGGATGCGTCATCGGCTCATGTTTTTCCGGCGCCCGCCGCGCCTGAAGCGGCGTGCGCCTGGAAACGGCCGGCTGCAGTTTCGTGTCCGAGCACAGGACTCATCCGAAAAAGCGATTTCACCTTTCGGTCCGATGCGTCAGGCCGTGATAGAGCAATTTCCATGGGGATCAAGATTACGCGGGAAGAAGAAAGGCCGGAAGCTGCCTCAAGGCGCGCCTCCGGCCTCTGTCGACCCGGCGGAAGGGACGTTACACCCGGTCGGCTTCGTCACGGCCGCCCGCAGAGGGCACCGCAGTATGGATCGTAGAATTAACGAGCGCCGCCTGAACGCCGGCCGAAGCGCCGGTTCATCTCGCGTTCATCTTCCGGCCAGCTTTTTGGGCCTGAAAACCTCTTGAATCGGCCAGGAACCATCCCCAGATTCCTGCTGCGGCAGCCTTTTGAAGGGGCCGCTGGTCCCAGCCGGACGCCCTTGCGGGTCCGGTGCCGGCCAAACGCAAAACCGTGTTGCTCAACAGGAGAACAGAACCATGCGTCACGTTGACTTTTCGCCGCTCTATCGCTCGACCGTCGGCTTCGACCGTCTTTTCACGATGCTCGATTCGCTGGCACAGCCGGAGAGCGCCCAGACCTACCCGCCCTACAACATCGAGCGCACCGGCGAGGATGCGTATCGCATTTCGATGGCGGTTGCCGGCTTCGCGGAAGCCGACATCAACATCGAGGCACACCGTAACGTGCTCACCGTGAAGGGTGAGCGCAAGGAAGAGAACGGTGAGGGTTCCGAGCTTCTCTACCGCGGCATCGCCTCGCGCGCCTTCGAGCGCCGCTTCCAGCTTGCCGATCACGTCGAAGTCGTCGGCGCCACGCTGAAGAACGGCCTGTTGCATATCGATCTGAAGCGCAGCGTCCCGGAAGAGCTGAAGCCGCGCAAGATCGACATCAAGGCTGCTTCTGCGAAGCCTGCCAGGCAGATCGAGGCCCAGGCAGCCGCCTGACGCTTCTTTGAACTGGCAGATGAAAGGGCGGCGCCACGGCGCCGCCCTTTTTCATTGACGGGCGACGTCCAGCGACTGCGCGAAACGGTCGACGTCACCGGCCGAGGTGGCGAAGCTGGTCACCAGGCGGCACAGGACCTCGCCGGCGCCGGGCCCGCCGGGAAAACCTCGCGGCTGATGCTGTTCGTGGAAGTGGGCGCCACTGGCGCGCAAGCTAGCCACCGCCGGCTGCGGCAGGATGGCAAAGACCATGTTCGCCTGCGGCTCCCAGGCCAGCCGCGCCGCCCTGCTTTCCCGAATATGGCCGGCCAGCCGGGCCGCCATGGCGTTGGCATGACGGGCGGTTTCCAGCCACAGGCCATCGCTGAAATAGGCTTCGAACTGCGCCGCGACGAAGCGCGACTTCGAAAAGAGCTGCCCTGCGCGCTTGCGCAGGAACTGAAACTCGCCGGCCCAATCGGGGTCGAACAGGACGACTGCCTCCGCGCACCAGCAGCCGTTCTTGGTGCCCCCGAACGACACCATGTCGATGCCGCGCTTCCAGGTCATTTCCGCCGGCGTCGCGCCGAGCGACACCAGCGCGTTCGCAAAACGGGCGCCGTCCATGTGGACCGGCAGGCGGTACCGGGCGGCCGTCGCCGAGATCGCCTCGATGTCGTCGAGGCCGTAGACCGTGCCCGCCTCCGTGGCCTGGGTAATCGACACCGCAGCCGGCCTGCCGGCATGCACGGATTCGGGCATGAAGCGGCCGATGGCCGTGTCGAGCCCTGCCGGGTCGATCCGCCCCAGCGGCCCGTCCACCGCACAAAGCCGCGCGCCGCCGGCCAGATACTCGGCAGCGCCGCATTCGTCGCGGACCACGTGCGCCTCCCGATGACAGAAGGAGAGGCCGCCCGGTTTGGACAGCGCGGTGAGCGACAGCGCATTGGCCGCCGTTCCGGTGGCCACGAAGAACACCGCAACCTGTCGCTCGAAAATCCTGGAAAAGGTTTCCGCCACCTCCTTGTCGAGAGAACTGGTGCCATAGGCGGGAGCGTAGCCGGCGGCGTGGTCCATGAGGCCGGCGCTGATCCTGGGGTGGGCGCCGGCCCAGTTGTCAGAAGCGAAATTCATTATGGTACGGTCCCAAGACGTCGGGGTGCTGCGACCATGACCGGTTTTGCCTCGGGGTTTCAAGCCGGGACGATGTAACAGCTGTGGGACGAGCCACTCGGACGGACCGCGCCGCGAGCGCCGGGGCGACAGGGAATTACAAGACATCGAGGCAATGCGCAGTTTTGTGTCCAGAACTGCCGAAATTTGTTACGAATCCGTCTTGTACCTCGGCGCCAACTCTGCGATAAGAAATTTAGGACAGTGATGCTGTCTTATTTGTCTTCGCAATGCACCCCGGACGGGCGTATAGTCGGCGCCCGTCCCGCGGTTGGCGCGAAAGCGGTGTCCGCCGGCGGGCGATGGCTCTATATGCTGCTGCCCAAGCCCGGAAGCGGCCGGTGCGGAGGATCAAGCCGCCGGCCGAACGCCGCCGAAGACAGGTCGCTCGCCAGGCCCGGAATGGAGGAACGGACATGCCGCAACTCGAGTCATCTGCGAACGCTCTGCCGGCAGCAGTGACAGCAGCTCGCGGCGCCAACTGCGTCCAGCACGCGCAGCCCCCGGCACAGGGCCTCTACGACCCGAGGAACGAGCACGATTCCTGCGGCGTCGGCTTCATCGCGCACCTGAAGGGCGTGAAGTCGCACCAGATCATTCGCGACGGGCTGGCAATGCTCGAAAATCTCACCCATCGCGGCGCGGTCGGAGCCGATCCGCTGGTGGGCGACGGAGCGGGCATACTTGCGCAGATCCCCGACCGGCTGTTCCGGGAGGAACTGGCCGCGCAGGGGGTCTCGCTGCCGCCGCCCGGCGATTACGGCGTCGGCTATCTGTTCATGCCGCGCGACGAAGCGCTGCGCACGCATGTCGAGGACATCATCCGCGAGGCGACGCACGACGAAGGCCAGACGCTGATCGGCTTCCGTGACGTTCCGGTCGACAACTCCTCGCTGTCGAAGGCGCCGCACATCGCCAGCTCGGAGCCGATCCACCGGCAGGTGTTCATCGGCCGCGGCCCCGACGTCGCCGGCGACGAGGATTTCGAGCGGCGGCTCTATATATTGCGCAAGGTGATCTCGGCGCGCATCCATGCCGAGACCAACGGCGTCGACAACGGTTTCTACACCGTCTCGATGTCGGCGCGCACGGTCGTCTACAAGGGCATGTTCCTCGCCTACCAGGTGGCGTCCTACTACAAGGACCTCGCCGATCCGCGCTTCGAAAGCGCCCTGGTGCTCGTCCACCAGCGGTTTTCCACCAACACCTTCCCGTCCTGGAAACTGGCGCATCCCTACCGGATGGTCGCGCACAACGGCGAGATCAACACGCTGCGCGGCAACGTCAACTGGATGGCGGCGCGCCAGGCGTCGGTCGAATCGGCGCTGTACGGCAAGGACATATCGAAGCTGTGGCCGATCTCCTACGAAGGCCAATCCGACACTGCCTGCTTCGACAACGCCCTCGAATTCCTTTGGCAGGGCGGCTATTCGCTCAGCCACGCCATGATGATGCTCATCCCGGAAGCCTGGGCGGGCAACAAGCTCATGGACGATGGCCGGCGGGCCTTCTACGAATACCACGCCGCCCTGATGGAGCCGTGGGATGGGCCGGCCGCCGTCGCCTTCACCGACGGCCGGCAGATCGGCGCGACGCTCGACCGCAACGGCCTCAGGCCGGCGCGCTACGTGGTCACCAGCGACGACCGCGTCATCATGGCCTCGGAAGCCGGCGTGCTGCCGGTCCCGGAAGAAAACATCGTCACCAAGTGGCGGCTGCAGCCCGGCAAGATGCTGCTCATCGATCTCGTGAAGGGCCGCATCGTTTCCGACGACGAGATCAAGGCGGAGATTTCCGGCCGCCATCCCTACCGGACCTGGCTCGCCAACACGCAGCTCATCCTCGAGGAACTGGCGCCCGTCGAACCCCGGGCGCTGCGCCGGGACGTGTCGCTGCTCGACCGTCAGCAGGCGTTCGGCTACACCCAGGAGGATACCGGCGTGCTGATGGCGCCGATGGCGACCACCGGCCAGGAAGCCGTCGGCTCGATGGGCACCGACACGCCGATCTCGGCGATGTCGGACAAGTCCAAGCTTCTCTATACCTATTTCAAGCAGAACTTCGCCCAGGTCACGAACCCGCCGATCGATCCGATCCGCGAGGAACTGGTGATGAGCCTGGTGTCGTTCATTGGCCCGCGGCCGAACATCTTCGACCTGGTCGGCAATTCGCGCCTGAAGCGGCTCGAGGTCCGACAGCCGATCCTCACCAATGGCGATCTCGAGAAGATCCGCTCGATCGGCCATGTCGAGGACCGCTTCGACACCAAGACACTCGATGTCACCTACGAGAGCGAAAAGGGCGCTGCCGGCATGCCGGCGGCGCTCGACCGGCTCTGTGACCGCGCCGAGCAGGCGGTGTCCGGCGGCTACAACATCATCATCCTGTCCGACCGCCAGGCAGGTCCGGACCGCATCGCCATTCCGGCGCTGCTTGCCACCGCCGCCGTGCACCATCACCTGATCCGAAAGGGCCTGCGGACGTCGGTCGGGCTGGTCGTGGAGTCGGCCGAGCCTCGCGAAGTCCATCATTTCTGCTGCCTTGCCGGCTACGGCGCCGAGGCGATCAACCCGTATCTCGCCTTCGACACGCTGCTCGACATGCACAGGCGCGGCGACATGCCGAAGGAAGTCGACGCCCGCGAGGTCGTCTACCGCTACATCAAGTCGATCGGCAAAGGCATCCTGAAGGTGATGTCCAAGATGGGCATCTCGACCTACCAGTCCTATTGCGGCGCCCAGATATTCGATGCCGTCGGCCTGTCGAGCGCCTTCGTCGACAGATATTTCACCGGGACGGCGACGATGATCGAGGGCGTCGGGCTGGAGGAGATCGCCGAGGAGACCGTCCGCCGCCACACCGCCGCCTTCGGCAGGGACCCGGTGCTGACCGCCTCGCTGGAGTTCGGCGGAGAGTATGCCCTGCGGCTGCGCGGCGAGAGCCATATCTGGTCCGCGGAAACGGTGTCGACCCTGCAGCATGCGGTCAGGAAGGGCTCCTTCGAGACCTTCGGCGAGTATTCGCGGCTGGTGAACCGGGAGACCGAGCGGGCGCAAACGATCCGCGGCCTGTTCAGGATCATGACGGCGGCCGAAACGGGACGCGCGCCGGTGCCGATCGACGAGGTCGAGCCCGCCCGGGAGATCGTGCGGCGGTTCTCGACGGGAGCGATGTCGTTCGGCTCGATCTCGCGCGAGGCGCACACGACGCTGGCGCGGGCCATGAATGCCATCGGCGGCAAGTCGAACACCGGCGAGGGCGGCGAGGAGCCGGATCGCTACATGCCGCTGGCCGACGGCTCGCGCAACCCGGAGCGTTCGGCGATCAAGCAGGTCGCATCGGGCCGCTTCGGCGTCACCGCCGAGTATCTCGTCAACAGCGACATGATGCAGATCAAGATGGCGCAGGGCGCCAAGCCCGGCGAAGGCGGGCAACTGCCGGGACACAAGGTCGACGCGACGATCGCCAAGGTCCGCCACTCGACGCCCGGCGTCGGCCTGATCTCGCCGCCGCCGCACCATGACATCTATTCGATCGAGGACCTGGCGCAGCTGATCTACGACCTCAAGAACGTCAATCCGGCGGGCCTGGTGTCGGTGAAGCTGGTCTCCGAGGTCGGGGTCGGGACGGTGGCGGCCGGCGTCGCCAAGGCAAGGGCCGATCACATCACCATTTCCGGCTACGAGGGCGGCACCGGCGCGTCGCCGCTCACTTCGATCAAGCATGCCGGCAGCCCATGGGAGATCGGACTGGCGGAAACCCATCAGACGCTGGTGCTGAACGGCCTGCGATCCCGCATCGCGCTGCAGGTCGACGGCGGCCTGAGAACCGGCCGCGACGTGGTGGTCGGGGCGCTGCTCGGCGCCGACGAGTTCGGCTTCGCCACCGGGCCGCTGATCGCCGCCGGCTGCATCATGATGCGGAAGTGCCACCTGAACACCTGTCCGGTGGGGGTGGCGACACAGGATCCGGTGCTCAGGAAGCGATTCAAGGGGCAGCCGGAGCACGTCATCAACTTCCTGTTCTACGTCGCCGAGGAAGTCCGCCAGCTGCTCGCCGAAACGGGGTTCCGGAAGCTCGACGACGTGATCGGCCGGTCGGACCTGCTCGCCAAGCAGGAGATGATCAGCCACTGGAAGGCGCGCGGGCTCGATTTCTCGCGCATCTTCTTCAAGCCGGATGCGTCGAGGGACGCCGTCCGACACACCGAGCCGCAGAAACATCCGATCGACGACATTCTCGACCGCAGGCTGATCGAACTGGCCCGTCCGGCGCTCGAGCGCCGCGACATGGTGACGATCGAGCTGCCGATCCGCAATGTCGACAGGACCGCAGGCGCCATGCTTTCGGGCGAAATCGCCTCGCGCTTCGGGCACGCCGGGCTGGCGGCCGACACGGTCACCGTCAAGCTCAGCGGCACCGCCGGACAATCGTTCGGTGCGTTCCTGGCGCGTGGCGTGACGCTCGACCTGGTCGGCGACGGCAACGACTATGTCGGAAAGGGCCTGTCGGGCGGTCGCATCATCGTCCGGCCGCCGGAAAATACCGGCGTGGTGCCGGAGGAGTCGATCATCGTCGGCAACACCGTGCTCTACGGCGCCACCGAGGGCGAATGCTATTTCCGGGGCATCGCCGGCGAGCGCTTCGCGGTGCGCAATTCCGGCGCCGTCGCGGTCGTCGAAGGGGTCGGCGACCATGGCTGCGAGTACATGACGGGCGGCATCGTCGTGGTGATCGGCAGGACCGGTCGAAATTTCGCCGCCGGCATGTCGGGCGGCATCGCCTACGTGCTCGACGAAGCCGGCGATTTCGCCGAGCGCTGCAACATGGCGATGGTGGAGCTAGAGCCGGTGCCGGAAGAGGAGGAGCTCATGCTGCGCCTCCATCATCACGGCGGCGACCTCGAGTTCAAGGGCCGCATCGACGTCATGGCCAACATGTCCGGCTTCGATGCGGAGCGCCTCTGGCAGCTGATTGCCAACCATCTGTCCCTGACCGGCTCGACGCGGGCAAAACAGATACTCGACCATTGGCCGGAGTACCTGCCGCGCTTCGTGAAGGTCATGCCGGTCGAATACCGGCGCGCGCTCCAGGAGATCGAGCTGTCGCAAGCCCAGGTGGCGGCCGAGTAGGGCCGGGGACGCCAGCTCGCGCCGGCTCTGCGGGATCCGGCGCGCGCATCGGACCATGAACGAAATCACGCGCTGCCCTCGGTGGCAACGCAATGCGCCAGTCCGGGAGGCGGCGCTCGGGAGACGAAAGAACGAGCATGGGCAAGGTTACGGGTTTCCTGGAGATCGATCGGCGCGACCGCAAATATCTGCCGGCCTCCGACCGCGTCCGCAATTACCGGGAGTTCACGATTCCGCTCGGCGAGGAGGGCACGCGCGACCAGGCGGCGCGCTGCATGAATTGCGGCATTCCCTACTGCCATACCGGCTGCCCGGTTAACAACCAGATCCCCGACTGGAACGATCTCGTCTACCTCGGCAACTGGGAAGAGGCCTCCCGCAACCTGCATTCGACCAACAATTTTCCCGAATTCACCGGCCGGATCTGCCCTGCACCCTGCGAGGAGTCCTGCACGCTCAACCTCGAGGACGCGCCGGTCACCATCAAGACCATCGAATGCGCGATTGCCGACAAGGCATGGGAGAACGGCTGGGCGCGGCCGGAGATCGCCCCCGAAAAGACAGGCAGGCGGGTGGCTGTGGTCGGCTCCGGCCCGGCCGGTCTTGCCGCGGCGCAGCAACTGGCTCGCGCCGGCCACGCGGTCGACGTTTTTGAGAAGAACAGCAAGCCGGGCGGGCTGCTGCGCTACGGAATTCCCGATTTCAAGATGGAAAAGCAGCTCATCGACCGGCGGATCGCGCAGATGCAGGCGGAGGGCGTCAGCTTCCGCTGTGGCGTGCATGTCGGCGTCGACCATGATCCGGCCGAGCTCGTCGCTGCCTACGACGCCGTACTCCTGTCGGGCGGCGCCGAACACCCGCGTGATCTTGCGATTCCTGGGCGGGAGCTTGCCGGCATCCACTTCGCCATGCAGTTCCTGCCGCAGCAGAACCGCCGCGTGTCGCAGGAGCCGCCGCAGGACAACCGGCCGATTCTCGCCGGCGGCAAACACGTCGTGGTCATCGGTGGCGGCGATACCGGCTCCGACTGCATCGGCACCTCGATCCGGCAGGGCGCACTCTCGGTCACCCAGCTCGAGATCATGCCGCGGCCTCCGGAGAAGGAAGACAAGCTGACGACCTGGCCGAACTGGCCGCTCAAGTTGAGAACGTCGTCCAGCCACCAGGAGGGCGCGGAACGCGACTTTTCAGTCGTCACGCAGCATTTCTCCGGAGACGACGGGACGGTGAGGAAGCTCCACTGCGTGCGGGTCGACGCGAAGATGAATCCCATTCCCGGGTCGGAATTCGCGCTCAAGGCCGATCTGGTGCTCCTGGCCATGGGCTTTCTGCATCCGGTTCACGAAGGGATGCTGGAGGCAGTCGGCGTCAAGCTCGACCAGCGCGGCAACATCGCCGCCAATGTCAGCGATTACCGGACGAGCGTCGACAAGGTGTTCTCGGCGGGCGATATGCGGCGCGGCCAGTCGCTGGTCGTCTGGGCGATCCGCGAGGGGCGCCAGGCAGCCCGCGCCATCGACGAGGCGCTGATGGGAACCACCCTCTTGCCGCGATAAGCCCTGAGCTCCGCCTGCCGGTGAAATCAGCGGGCGATGGCGGACGTCGATTCGGGCGGCGCTGGGGGAGGCCGGGCGAAATCGTCGGCGCGACCGGGCGTGGCTTTCGGCGCGACGCCCTCCACGGCAAGCTTCTCGCCTGGCGAGCGGGCACTCTTTTTCGGCGCCGCCACCTGTCCCAGCAACTCGATGCCGCCGTCGAGTTCCGGATCGCGCAAAGAAATCGGCACGGTTCGATCGATCGATCCGACATCGACCGACGGCGTCTCGGCCTGCGGAAGCCCGGCCGGCGTGAGCGTCGCCACACCCTGCATGGCGGCCTCGCCGAGCAGCTTGGCAAGCGGCTTCTCCGCATAGAAAGCCATCTTGCGCTTGCCAGGCCCGGTCAGGTTGATGCCATCGCTCGAACGCAGCCGCACAGGCTGCCCGTTGATGTCCGGGCCGGTCGCGGCGTAGGCGCCGTTCTCGTCCACGAAACCGTCCCAGATATCCACGAACTCCGCGCCGACTTCCGCTGCGGCGGCCCGGTAGAAGTCGTTGAAGGCCAACATGTCGGTCAGCATCTTCGGGGATTTGAACGCCGGGACACCGACCCAGATGAACGGCACCTTGCGGTCAGCGATCGCTTTCGCGAACGCCTTGGCGCGTTCGCCATACTCGCGATCCCAGGCCGCCGACCGCAGCGTCTCGCGCGCCTCGCCGATGCGCATCTGCTGGCGATCGTTGCCGCCGAGCATGACCACGATCGCCGCTGGCTTTTCGGTCTCCGTCAGCTCGACGATCTTTTCCGGCCAGTTGTAATAGTCGTCGCGCACGAACCCCGATGAACCGCTCGTCCTGTCGATCACCATGACCCGGGGATTTTCGGCGAACACCGCTTCCAGGCCCTCGGCAAGGCCGCTGCCCAGAAAATCCCCGACGACCATGACTTTCAGCGCGTCTTCCTGCTTGTCGACGGCTTTCTCCTCGGCCCTCGGGTCGGCCCTCTCGACCACCCGGTTGCGGGGCCGGGCGGCTTCGCGGCGGCGCACCGTGCGTTTCTTCCGGGCTTTCGGCGGTGCCGCCCGTCTTACCCGCTTCTCGACACGGTCGGCCTTGCGCGGGACAAACATGTCAAGCAGCCGCCAGGGACGCCTGACCTCCTGCTGCGCCGATGCGATCGACGGAGCGGCCACCGTGAAGCCTGTGGCGAGGACCGCCAGCGCCACGAAGACGAGCAGCGCCCGGCTCGGGGAAAACAGGCGTCCGATACAAGCTATCACCTGGACGTCTCCATTTGCTGCCGGAGGTCCTTCGCCTCCGGCGGGCGGCCGGACGAGCCCGGCCTATCGCTTGCGCAGCCTCGACAGCACTTCCATGCTCGGATGGCCGTCCGGAGACAGGCCGGCCGCGGCCTGGAAGGCCTTGATCGCGGAGCGTGACCCGGCGCCGATCTTTCCGTCGAACTTGCCGTCATAGTATCCGTAAGTCGACAGACGCTCCTGCAGTTCCTGCCTCTCCTCGAAAGTGAGCTTCGTGAAGGGTCGGTCCCAGTCGCGGACCAGCCCGCCATAGCCTGCTATTTCGTCCGCAAGAAGGCCGACGGCAAGGGCATACTTGTCGGCATTGTTGTAGCGCTTCAGGACGGAGAAGTTCTTGATGATCAGGAAGGCCGGACCGCCGCGCCCGTCGGGAACTTTCAGCGTGGCGCTTTCCCTGCCGTTGCCGAAGGGCTTGCCGCTGGCACGGGTGACGCCGATCGACTGCCATTTCGAGAGGGACATGGAACCGGCAGGAAATTTCCTGCCCTCCGGCAGCTTCACTTCGTAACCCCACGTCCGGCCGGATTGCCAGCCGTTCTTGCGCAGCAGATTGGCCGCGGTGGCGAGCGCATCCGGCACCGAGTTCCAGATGTCGCGGCGGCCGTTGCCGTCCGCGTCGACGGCGTAGGCGATGTAGCTGGTCGGAATGAATTGCGTATGTCCCATCGCACCCGCCCACGAGCCGGTCAGGTGGCGCTCGTCGATGTCGCCGCTCTGCAGGATCTTCAGCGCCGCGATGAGCTGCGTGCGCGCGAACTTCGCCCGCCGCTTGTCGGCATAGGCAAGCGTCGCGAGCGAGCGAACGACCGAGCGCATGACCTTGTCGTTCTTCAGGATCTCACCGTAGTTCGATTCCATCGACCAGATGGCGAGCAGAATGTGGCGGTCGACCCCATACCTCGATTCGATCCCGTCGAGCGTCGCCTTGTACTTGCGCGCCATCGCGCGGCCGACGCCGACGGCGTTCTCATGGACGCGGTTGTCGAAATAGTCCCACACCGGCGCGGTGAACTCCGGCTGGGCGCGGGCCTTTTCGAGGACTTCCGGATCGATCTCGGTGACGTTGCGGAAGGCGCGATCGAACGTCGCGCCGGAAACGCCGCTCTTCGCCGCGGTGCCGCGGAAGCCCTGGATCCAGCGCTCGAAGCCGGCATCGGCCAAGGCCGGGGCCGCCGCAAGCAGCAGACCGAGCGAGATGGCGGCGGCCGCGGCAGCGAGCCGCGCTGCGCTCCTTAGGACAAGCATGTCTTCCCCCTTTCGTGATACAGGAAAGCCCATTCAAACGCCGAAGCCGTTATCAATCAGTTTACCATGGGCACGGCTGGCAACCGAATCCAGCCATCGACGAGATGAAAGGACCGTCGAGCGCCTTCCGGTAGAATGAGATTCCGGCATGAAAATGTCGGGATCGGGCTACGGTGCGGGGAATCGGACCAAACGGGGGAAGAATGAAGAAAGTTCGAAAGGCAGTCTTTCCGGTCGCCGGACTGGGCACGCGGTTCCTTCCCGCAACCAAGGCCATTCCGAAGGAAATGCTGACGATCGTCGACAGGCCGGTCATCCAGTACGTCGTCGACGAGGCGCGGGAGGCCGGCATCGAGCACTTCATCTTCGTGACCGGCCGCAACAAGGGCGTCATCGAGGATCATTTCGACGTACAGTTCGAACTCTACGACCCTCTCGCGCAGCGCGGAAAGCACGATCAGCTTGCCCGGCTGCAGCGGCTGCAGCCGGCGCCGGGCCAGACCAGCTTCACCCGCCAGCAGGTGCCGCTGGGGCTCGGTCACGCGGTGTGGTGCGCGCGCGACCTGGTCGGTGACGAGCCCTTCGCCCTGCTCTTGCCCGACATGATCATGCAGTCGGAACGAAGCTGCATGGCCGGGATGGTCGACCTTTACGAGCGGACTGGCAGCAACATCGTGGCGGTGCAGGAGTGCGACGCCGCCGAAGCTCACAAATACGGGATCGTCGGCAAGGGGGATGACGTCCATTCCGGCTTCCGGATCACCGGCATGGTCGAGAAACCGCGTCCGGGAACCGCTCCCTCGAATCTCTTCATCAACGGCCGCTACATCCTGCAGCCGGAGATATTCGAGGTGCTTGAAAGTCATGAACGCGGCGCCGGCGACGAGATCCAGCTGACCGATGCGATGCTCAAACTGCAGACAAGGCAGGCGTTCTACGGCTATCACTACAAAGGCCGCACCTTCGACTGCGGCTCGCCGGAAGGCTTCATCGAGGCAAATGTCGCTTTCGCCCTGCGTCGGCCGGACATCGCCGAGACGATGTCGGGAGTTATTTCCCGGCTTCTGGAAGACATGCAGCCGCAGGCGCCAAGCTGATTCTTGAAGCTGGACCGCGGCCTCCTGCGTCCATACCTCGCGGAAAAACGCGGGTTCCGGATTGGACAGCCGGCGCGAGAGGCGCTAACGCATCGGAATGCTTGCGGGCTCCAGCACCAGACGATTCGACCGGGAGACGACAATCGCGTCCGTCCTGAGGACGGTTGCCGTGGAGCAGGCGGGGATAGCGGCGCTCGCGGAAGCCCTGGAGAGCGGCCTTGCCGAGGCGTTTGCCCGGGCCGTCGATCTCATTGCCGGCATCGAGGGCCGTGTCATCGTGACCGGCGTCGGCAAGAGCGGGCATATCGGCGCGAAGATGGCCGCGACCCTCGCCTCGACCGGCACGCCTGCCCATTTCGTCCATCCCTCGGAAGCCAATCACGGCGACCTCGGCATGATCGCCCGCAACGATGCGATCGTCGCCATTTCTTGGTCGGGCGAAAGCCAGGAACTCAAGGGCATCATTACCCATTCGAAGCGGTTCAGGATTCCGCTGGTCGCGGTGACCGCGGGCACGTCGTCGGCGCTGGCCCGTGAAGCGGATGTGCTGCTCTCGCTTCCCAGAGTGCCGGAAGCCTGCCCGCATGGATTGGCGCCGACCACCTCGACGCTGCTGCAACTCGTCATCGGCGACGCGCTGGCGATCGCGCTCCTCGAGGCGCGCGGCTTCACCCCGGATCATTTCCACGCGCTGCACCCGGGAGGGCGCCTTGGAGCGAGCCTGACGCAGGTGCGCGAACTGATGCATTCCGGCGACGCAATGCCGGTCGTGCCAAGCGGCACGAAGATGCCGGACGCCATGCGGGTGCTGTCCAAAAAAAGGTTTGGATGTGTCTGCGTGGTGAGCGGGGAGGGGTACCTGGCCGGAATCGTGACGGACGGCGATCTGGCTCGCAATCTGGACCGCAACCTCGCCGAGACCTCCGTCGACGACATCATGACGCGGCG
>JAJFMR010000323.1 GCA_020696915.1 Rhizobiaceae bacterium
CGTCGTCCCCGTTTGAATCCTCAGGCTGCCGACAGCCACCGCACGGCCATGCCGCGGGCGGCCGCCAGAGCCTCAGGAAACGGTATCCTCGTTCTTCTCGCAGTGGCTGCCGCGGCCCTGTCCGGCCGGCGGCGGACAGTTTTCGCCGGTGCACTCCTGAGCCTGCGCAGCGGCGGTCACGCCGCTCTGCGGGCCGAGCAAGCCGGCAAGGGCGATCAACATGGCGGCGGCTAGAATGACACGCATCACGGTCCTCCCTGGGCGGTAACGTCAAGCTAGCGCATATCGGGCGCGAGTAAAGTGCTGGGCGCAGCGGGTGTCTCGACGCCGGTCGGCCAATGACCTGAATGAACCGGGCGTGGGCCGCTCACGACGCCTGGCGGCGCGTTTTTCCCGTCGCCTTCTCCCGAAAAAGTCGTGCCGGGGCGAGATTCACGCCTGTCCAGGGCGCATTTCCGACAGATCGCCGGGGCGGCGAACGCCAGCATGCGGCATGACCGAGAGACGACGCCGGGGCGGGGCGGAACGGCTGCATTCGAAGGGACCGGCGCCCATCCCGCAGCTGCCGCGCCGCGCCGTGCGCAACCCCTATCCGCCGATGCAGATCCTGTCGGCGGACCAGGTCGAGGCCATTCACGAAGCCTCGATGCACATCCTCGAAAATTTCGGCATCGAGGTGATGAGCGCCCGGGCGCTGTCATTGTTCGGGCAGGCCGGCGCCATCGTCGACCACGCGTCGATGAACGTCCGCCTCGACCGCGGCATGGTCGACGCGGCGCTCAAAACGGCTCCCGCCGCCTACACGCTGACGCCGCGCAATCCCGGCCGGGCAGTCCGCCTCGGCGGCGACAACATCGTCTTCACGCTGGTTGCCGGCCCGCCGAACGTCCATGACATGGAACGCGGCCGGCGCGCCGGAAACCTTGCCGACTACCGCGACCTGATACGGCTGGCGCAGCACTTCAACTGCATCCACATGCTGGGCAACCAGGTCTGCGCACCGATCGAGCTGCCCGCGAATTCGCGTCACCTCGACACCTACCTCGCCAACCTGACGCTCACCGACAAGAGCTTCCACGTCTCGGCGATCGGCGGCGGCAGGGCGCTGGACGGCATCAGGATGATGGCGATTTCCCGCGGCATCACGATGGACCGGCTCGCCGACGATCCGGGCGTCACGACGATCATCTCGGTGAATTCGCCGCGCCGCTTCGACGACATGATGAGCGACGGCCTGATGACCATGGCGGAATTCGGCCAGTCGGTGTGCGTGACGCCGTTCACGCTGATGGGGGCGATGAGCCCGGTCACCCTGGCCGGCGCGCTGGCGCAGCAGAATGCCGAGGCGCTGTTCGGCGTCGTCCTCACGCAGCTGGTGCGGCCGGGCGCGCCGGTGATGTACGGCGCCTTCACCTCGAACGTCGACATGCGATCCGGCGCCCCGGCCTTCGGCACGCCGGAAAACAGCAAGGCCAATGTCGCCTCGGGGCAGCTGGCGCGGCGCTACGGCCTGCCGTACCGCACGACGCCGGGCTCGGCGTCCAACGCGGCGGACGTCCAGGGGGCGTATGAAACGATGATGGCGCTGTGGGGCGCCGTCCTCGGCCACGGCAACCTCGTCTATCACGCCGCCGGCTGGCAGGAAGGCGGGCTCACCGCCTCGTTCGAGAAGTTCATCATCGACGTCGAACTGATCCAGCACATGATGGAGTTCCTGCGGCCGATCGAGGTGGACGAGCAGGAACTGGCGCTCGACGCGCTGCAGAGGGTGCCGACCGGCGGGCATTTCTTCGGGGAGCCGCATACCCTCGCCCGCTACGCGACGGCCTTCTACCAGCCGCTGCTGTCCAACTGGCAGAATTACGAGGCCTGGCAGGAAGCCGGCGGGCTCGACGCCACGGCACGCGCCACCCGGGTCTGGAAGAAGGCGCTCGAGGAGTACGAAGAGCCGCGGCTCGCCGAGCCGGTGCGCGAGGAGCTGGAAGACTATGTGGCGCGGCGGCGGCAGGAGATCGGAAGCGGCGAGCCGTGAACGGGGCGGCCCTCCCGGCATTCCTGGCAGCTCGAAGCAACGCGCTGCCGGCGTGATTCAGGGATTAACCGCAAACTGTTGAAAGCAAAGACAATGTCAGTTCCGGCCAGACGCGTTCCCGCGCGCCGTTGCCGGCAAACTTTGACCGATTGATAAAAAAACAGGATGTGCTAGCCTGATCCAAAACGGGAACGATGGGGAATGGCATGGCGGCTGGTGTTCACAAGGAAGGCATTGCGCCCGGCCGCCTGGCCGCGGACGAATACGCGGCCAATTTCGGCGACCTCCATCCGCCGCTCGACCGGCACGAAGCCCTGGTCGAGGCCGATCGCTGCTACTTCTGCTACGATGCGCCGTGCATGCACGCCTGCCCGACGTCCATCGACATTCCCCTGTTCATCCGGGAGATCGTGAGCGGCAATCCGCTCGGTGCGGCCAGGACCATTTTCGACCAGAACATATTGGGCGGCATGTGCGCCCGTGTGTGCCCGACCGAGACGCTGTGCGAGGAAGCCTGCGTGCGCGAGGCGGCGGAGGGCAAGCCGGTGCGGATCGGGCTACTGCAGCGCCATGCCACCGACGCGGCGATGACGCAGAACAGACAGTTTTACCGCCGGGCCGCCCCGACCGGCCGGAGGATCGCGGTCGTCGGCGCCGGCCCGGCGGGACTTGCGGCCGCGCATCGGCTGGCGCTGCACGGCCATGAGGTCACAATATTCGAGGCGCGCCCCAAGCCCGGCGGGCTCAACGAGTACGGTATCGCCGCCTACAAGAGCGTCGACGATTTCGCGCAGGCCGAAGTCGATTACATCACAGCGGTCGGCGGCATCAGCATCGTCAACGGCAGGATGCTCGGCCGCGACGTCTCGCTGGCCGGCCTTGCGGCGGAACATGACGCGGTGTTCCTCGGCATGGGCCTGGCCGGCGTCAATGCGCTGCGCGCCGAGGGCGAGGCGGCCCTGGGCGTCGGAAACGCGGTAGATTTCATTTCGGAGCTGCGCCAGGCGCGCGACCTGGCGAGCCTTCCGGTCGGACGCCGCGTCGTGGTCATCGGCGGCGGCATGACGGCCATCGACGCCGCCGTGCAGTCGAAACTGCTCGGGGCCGAGGAGGTGACGATCTGCTACCGGCGCGGCCGCGATCACATGAACGCGTCCGGATACGAGCAGGAGCTGGCCGCCTCGAAAGGCGTGACCATCCGGCACTGGCTGCAGCCGCGGCGGGTGATCTCCGAGGACGGCAGGCTCAAGGGCATCGAGTTCGAATATACCGCACTTTCGGGCGACCGCCTGGCGGGCACCGGCGAGACGGTCACCCTTGCGGCCGATCAGATCTTCAGGGCGATCGGCCAAAGCTTCGAGCCGGCCGCCCTCGACGGCGGCGGCAGCGCGCTCGAGCTGCGCGACGGCCGCGTCCGCGTCGATGCGGAAGGCCGCACCTCGATGCCGAGAGTCTGGGCCGGCGGCGACTGCGTTTTCGGGGGCGACGATCTCACCGTCTCGGCAGTGGCGCAGGGCCGCGACGCCGCCGAGAGCATCCACCGGGCACTCAGCGCCCAGGAGCGAGGCAATGGCTGATTTCCTCGTCTCCGAAAGGCCGAACGGCGACGGGCTGGACGAGTTGCGCGAGCGGCCGGCAAACGACGCCTTCCGCGGCTTGCGTCCTTGCGGCGAGGCGCTCAGGCGTCCCCTGCGCAATTCCAGACGGCGCTCCGACGGCTTTGTCCGGCGGGAACAGGAAGATCATTGCCGGCCGCCGCCCGCCGGGAAATCCGCCGTTCCCGACTGCTTCGAACAGCCTCGCTTCGCGTCCGTCCCGCATCGCGCGGGCCGGCGCCGCATGGCATCGCTGCCGCCGCTCTATCCGGAATTCGCCCGTCCCGAGGAGACGTCCCATGGCTGACATTCGCAA
>JAJFMR010000324.1 GCA_020696915.1 Rhizobiaceae bacterium
CTGGCTGCCTTCGCACGACCGGCCTTGCTTGCTTCCATCTCCGGCTCTGCAGACTTTTTCCTGGGCATAGCGTCCATTCCGATGACGAGATGACGAGGATGATCGGCCTTCGATCATGTCGATCCATCCACGATTATCGCGCAACTTGGATGCGCGACAATCCCATCGCCAATGGTTGCAAGGCTGAAGGGGTTTCCGCGGCCCTGCCCGGCGCCGCCTTGGCGGCTGCGCCTCAGGACACCTTCCGGTCTCCAACGGCCAGCGACGCGATGAGGTCGCCGAAGCGGTCTCCCTGGACGGCGATGTGGCTCCGCAGCAATGCGCGGGCCGTTTCCGCTTCTCCGGCGAGGATCGCCTCGACAATTCCGGCGTGTTCGCTGAACGACACCTTCATGCGATTTCGGACGCGCAGCTGCAGGCGCCGATAGGGCCGCAGGCGTCGGTGCAGCGCCGTGCATTGGCTGAGCAGGAAGCCGCTGTGGCTGGCTTCGTAGATGGAGTGGTGGAACAGCTCGTTGTCGTAATAGTAGGCATCGGTATCGCCGCTCGTCGCCGACCTTTCGCATCTGGCGTGCGCTGAAAGCAGCTTGTCCCGATCCTGCTCCGTATGGCGCCGGGCCGCGAGCGCCCCGGCCATTCCTTCCAGTTCCCCCATCACCTCGAACATCTCGTAGATGCGGTTGGCCCCCGGATCGACCACAATTGCCCCGCGTCGCGGCCTCAACTCAACGAGACCGATGGCGCCCAACTGGATCAACGCTTCCCTGATCGGCGTCCGCGAGACGCCGAAGCGGCCCGCGAGCTGCACTTCGTCGAGCCTCTCTCCGGGAGCGAAGAATCCGGTGAGGATGTCGTTTTCGATCTCGTCCCGCAATTTGTGAAAAGTGCCGGCGGCCAAGGAGAACCCCCTCTAATGCGAGTTCAGTTCGATTGTATACATGACTGTTGACTTCGAGTGCAAGTTCGACGCTTATTGGCACAGTAGGCTCGGAGGCCTGAAACAGGGAGAGAACAATGAAGACTTTTGCGAGCATCATCGGACTGGCCGCGGCTCTCGCCACAGGCTGCGCGATTGTTGGAGCCGCACACGCGCAGACCGTACTCAAGGCCTCGCATCAATTCCCGGGAGGCAAGGGCGACCCGCGCGACGAGATGGTCCAGATCATCGCCAAGGAGGTCGCGGCGGCCAATGTCGGCCTCGAGATCCAGGTGTATCCCGGTGCGTCGCTCTACAAGCCCAACGACCAGTGGAACGCCATGGCGCGCGGCCTGCTCGCCATGTCTTCGTTTCCGCTCGACTACGCCTCCGGGCGTCACCCTATCTTCTCGGTGACACTGATGCCGGGCCTGGTCGGCAGCCTGGATCGGGCGGAGCGGCTGAACGATTCGGCGTTCATGGAAGAGATCAAGAAAGTGATCGACGAAGCCGGCGTCGTCGTCATCGCCGATGCCTGGCTGTCGGGCGCCTTTGCGTCGACGAAGGGCTGCATCACGTCGCCGGAGACGGTCAAGGGACAGGTCATCCGCGCGGCGGGTCCGGCGTTCGAGGAAATGCTCGCGGCGGCAGGAGCGTCGATCACCTCGATGCCGTCGTCGGAGATCTACACGGCAATGCAGACCGGCGTCCTCGACGCGACCAATACATCCTCGGCGAGTTTCGTCTCCTACCGCCTGTACGAGCAGGTCAAGTGCCTGACGGCGCCTGGCGAAAACGCGCTCTGGTTCATGTACGAGCCGATCCTGATGTCGAAACAGGTCTATGAAGGCCTGAGCGAAGAGCAGCGGCAGGCTATAGATGCAGGGGCAAAAAAGGCGGAGGCGTATTTCAGCGAGGAGATCAAGAAGGGCGACCAGATCATGGTCGACACTTTCAAGAAGGCCGGGGTCGAGGTCGTCGAGATGTCCGAGGCGGACTATGATGCCTGGCTCGCGATCGCCAAGGAGTCATCCTACAAGAACTTCGCCGAGAAGGTGGAGGGCGGGGCCGAGCTGATCGAAAAGGCGTTGGCCGTGGAGTGATCCCTCCGGCGGCCCGAAGACGACGGCGGGCCGCCGCCAGTCCGGGAAGTGGTTACGATGATTGAAAGCTACATCCTCGCCGTGAGCAACGTCTCGCGGGCGCTGGGGGCGCTCGCCACGCTGCTTCTCGCGCTCGCCATGCTTGGCATCTGCCAGATGATCTTCGTGCGCTACATAATGGGGGAGGCGACGATCTGGCAGACCGACTTCGTGGTCTATTCCGCAACCGCCGCGATCTTCGTCGGCGCGCCTTACGTGCTCCTGAAAAAGGGGCATGTCGGTGTCGACGTCATCGAGCATCTGGTCGGCGACGCGGCGCGGCTCAGGCTGCGGCTGGCGGGTTGCTGGCTGGGCCTGGCCTTCTGCGCGATCATGCTGGTCGCCGGCTGGATCAATTTCCATGAAGCCTGGGCGAACGGGTGGACGGCGCCGACCGTGTGGGCCCCGCCGCTCTGGATCCCGTATGCGGCGGTGCCGATCGGCTTCGCGATGCTGTGCCTGCAATATGTCGCCGAGATATTGCGGCTGCACACCGACGCGAGCGCTGCGGCGCTGGTGCCGGATCCGGAGATCTCGGCCTTCACGAACGTCGGACCCGGCAAGGGACCCTCTTCATGAGCCCGACCATGGCCGGCCTGCTCCTTATCGGCGGCCTTTTCGTTCTGCTCGGCACCGGCATGCCGATCGCCTTCGCGCTCGGCCTCGCCGCGGTCAGCGCGCTGCTGCTCGATGGTGGCGTCGGCATGTTTTTCGTGATGTCAGAGACGATGTATTCCGGCATCGCAAACCTCGCCTTCGTCTCGATCCCGATGTTCGTGCTGATGGGCGCGGCGGTGGCCTCGTCGCCGGCCGGGGGCGATCTCTACCTGGCGCTCGACCGCTGGCTGAACCGTGTTCCGGGGGGGCTGGTGCTTTCGAACATCGGTGCCTGCGCCATCTTTGCCGGCATGACGGGCTCTTCGCCGGCGACCGCCGCGGCGATCGGCAAGATGGGCATTCCCGAGATGACGAAGCGCGGCTATCCGACCTCGGTCGCGGCGGGCTCGATCGCGGCGGGCGGCACGCTGGGCATTCTCATCCCGCCTTCGGTGACGCTCATCGTCTACGGCATCTCGACCGAGACCTCGATCGGCCGGCTGTTCATGGCGGGCGTCATTCCCGGGCTCATGCTGACGGCCATGTTCATGGCGTGGGCGCTGGTCGACTGCAAGCGGCAGGGCTATGACTTCGCGGGTCGCGCGGTGCGCTACACGCTGAGGGAAAAGCTCTCCAACCTGCCGCGCGTGCTGCCGTTCCTGGCCATTATCGCGGGCACGCTCTATGTGCTTTACGGCGGCATCGCCACGCCTTCCGAGGCGGCCGGCGCCGGCGCCTTCCTGACGATCGCTGTCGTCGTCATCGCCTACCGGCTGTTCAGGTTCCGCCCGGTTTCCAACATCTTCACGACCGCCATGCGCGAAGGCGTGATGATCATGATGATCCTGGCGGCGGCGGAGCTGTTCGCGTTTGCGCTGTCATCCCTCTTCATCACCCAGACCATAGCAGCCGCGATCGCCGGACTGGACGTCAACCGCTGGCTGCTGATGGGGATCATCAACGTGTTTCTGCTGGTCGCCGGGATGTTTCTGCCGCCGGTGGCGATCATCGTGATGTCGGCCCCGCTGCTGTTCCCTATCATCGTTCAGGCGGGCTTCGACCCCTACTGGTTCGCGATCGTCCTCACCATCAACATGGAGGTCGGGCTGATCTCCCCGCCGATCGGGCTCAACCTGTTCGTGATCAACGCGATCGCGCCGGATATTCCTACCCGCGACATCCTCTGGGGGGCGTTGCCCTACGTGCTGGTGATGCTGCTCGCCATCGTCATTCTGTGCATCTTCCCCGGCATCGTCACGTGGCTGCCC
>JAJFMR010000031.1 GCA_020696915.1 Rhizobiaceae bacterium
GTTGCCGTACTCGACGCGCTTGACGGTGCCGTTGACGATCTCGCCGATGCGATCCTTGTATTCCTCGAACTGCCGGTCCCGCTCCGCTTCGCGGACTTTCTGCACGATGACCTGCTTGGCCGACTGTGCGGCGATGCGCCCGAACTCCATGGGCGGCAGTTGCTCGGCTATGAAGTCGCCGACCTCGGCATCCGGATTGCGCTCGCGCGCCGCCTTCAACGAGATCTGCCGATCATATTCCTCGACCGCCTCGACCACTTCCATCAGGCGCTGCAGCTTCATCTCGCCGGTGGCGGGATTGATATCGGCCCGAATGTTGGTTTCCTGTCCGTATCGTGAGCGCGCGGCCTTCTGGATCGCATCCGCCATCGCGGCGATGACGATCTCCTTGTCGATGGATTTCTCACGCGCGACCGCATCTGCTATCTGCAGCAGTTCGAGCCTGTTGGCACTGACTACCATTGTGGTCTCCCTGAAAATTCCATTCGGCCACGCGGGCCCCGTGTTCGTCTATTCATCCGTCCGCACCTGTGGGGATTCCCCGTCAGTCGCGGCGCGCCGCTTCCTGGCTTCCTTGCGGGCCTTGTTGTCCCTGGACAGGGCATCGCGGACGAGGTCGTCCGTCAGGACAAGGCGGGCTTCGAAGATCAACCCGTACGGGATGCGGACCGACGGCTCGGCGCCATAGACCGGCCGACTGCTGTCCAGCACGATTTCGTCCGGACCTGCCTCGGCAATCCTGCCGCGAAACCGCTTGCGATCGGCGACGAGCGTGGAGGTCTCGATCTTTACCTCATGCCCGACATGGGAGGAAAAATCCGCTTTGCGGACCAGCGGCCTGTCGATGCCAGGGGATGAGACCTCGAGATGATAAGCCTTATCGATCGGATCTTCCACATCAAGAGCGGGAGAAATCGCGCGGCTGACCTCCTCGCAGTCCTCGACGGTCATCGTTCCGTCTTCGCGCTCGGCCATGATCTGCAGAGTCAGGCCGCTCTGGCCCGATAGCCTCGCCCTGACCAGCCTGAAGCCCATACCCCGCAGGATCGGCTCGACGATCGCCGCGACGCGCGCATCGATCCCGCTTTCGCGGACGATGCGATCGTCGCCGATGCCTGCCGTTGCCGTCATTCGATCTCCGTCATGGTCGCGGTAACAAAAAAGAGCGGGACCGGGTGGACCCACTCTTCGTCTGACCGACCAAGAATTTGAGGCTGATATAAAGGAGTGGCTGGTTACAATCAACCCTGTCCGATCAGATTCCGGTCGCCGGCCGGCAGCTTCCCGAACCTGCCACCCCAGCATGCGTGCACCGCATGCCTCCAATGCAGAAATCGCCCTTTAGCCCAGCCCGCGGCAACCATACATATTGCACTGCAGCGAACATCATGCTGCATTGCACTCAGGAGCAGAATCCGCCATGAACACCACCCGCCACACCCTGTCTGCCATCGGCAGCTTCCTCGACATGTTCGGGAGCGCAGTGGCCGTGTCACGCGCCGTCGAGGCCCGCAAGGCCCCGCGCGCCAGCGACCTGCGCACGCTTGGCATCGACCCGGTTGCTTTCGGGCGCGTCCGCCGCGGCTGAAATCCGTCCACAGGAACCGCGCCTGCGCAATCAGGCGCGGGCAAACGTCAGATAGGCTGGGCAGCGGCCTTCGCGCAGCGCTTTCGCTTCGTAACGGGTGCCCTCCCATCCCTCGAACGGGGTGTGCCAGTCCGCTGAATCACGAGCCAGCCATTCGAAACCGCCATGGGCGGCGCATGCCAGAAGCGTCCAGTTGACGTAGGACGGGATGTCGGACGCGAAACGAAGGCTGCCGCCCCGCTTCAGGACGCGGCCAAAGCGCTGAAGGTTTGCGGGGTTCACGAAGCGGCGCTTCCAGTGCTTCTTCTTCGGCCACGGATCGGGATAGAGAAGATCGATCCCGGAGAGCGATGCCGCGGGCAGCCAGTCGAGCAGTCGCGTGGCGTCGTCGTCATAGACGCGCAGATTGGGTAGCGGCAGATCGGCAAGCGCTGCCATCATCTTTGCCATGCTGTTCACGAAGGGCTCGACCCCGAGGAATCCGGTCCACCGATGCCGGACCGCTTCATTGACCAGGTGCTCGCCGCCCCCGAAACCGATCTCGAGGCGGACTTCCGAAACCGCCGCCTCGAAAAGATCTTCCAGCCTGCCGGGCGGGGGCAGGCCGATGTCGAGGCGATAGCGGTCGAGCCCGGCCTGCAGGGCTGCCGCCTGAAGCGGACGGACCCTCTTGCCACGGCGGCGGCCGAAGAACGCCTCCGTCGAACGGCGGCGTCCGCCATCGGCAATCACCGCCCGGCGCTCAGCCGGCGACGGCCTGCCTGAGCGCCTTGACCAGGTCCGTTTTTTCCCAGGAGAAGGATCCGTCACGGCCGGCCTTGCGTCCGAAATGGCCGTAGGCGGTGGTCTTGGCATAGATCGGCCGGTTAAGGTCGAGGTGCCGGCGGATGCCGGTCGGCGACAGATCCATGACTTCGCGGAGGGCGTTCTCAAGGTCCGCTTCGTCGACCTTTCCGGTTCCGTGCAGGTCCACGTAGATCGACAGCGGCTGCGCCACGCCGATGGCATAGCTGAGCTGGATCGTGCAGCGGTCGGCCAGATTTGCCGCGACGACGTTCTTCGCCAGATAACGCGCCGCATAAGCCGCGGAGCGGTCGACCTTGGTCGTGTCCTTGCCTGAGAACGCGCCCCCGCCGTGCGGCGCGGCGCCGCCATAGGTGTCGACGATGATCTTCCTGCCGGTCAGCCCGGCATCGCCGTCGGGTCCGCCGATCACAAACTTTCCCGTCGGGTTGACGTACCAGTTGCAGTCGTCGGCGATCCTGAGATCGCCGAGCGCCTCGCGGACGTACGGCTCGACCACCATGCGGACCTTCCTGGAGTCCCAGTTCTCGTCGAGGTGCTGTGTGGACAGGACGATCTGCGTCGCCTCGGCAGCCTTGCCGTCGACATAGCGGACCGTGACCTGGCTTTTGGCGTCGGGACCGAGCTTGCCGACATCCCCGGAACCGCTATGGCGCCCGGCCGCCAGAAGCTCGAGGATCTTGTGACTGTAGTAGATCGGCGCGGGCATCAAATCAGGCGTCTCCCGGCAGGCATATCCGAACATGATGCCCTGATCGCCAGCCCCCTCCTCGCCCTGCCGGTCGGCGGCATTGTCCACTCCCTGTCCAATGTCCGGCGACTGCCCGTGCAGAAGCACTTCGATCTTGACCTTTTTCCAGTGGAAGCCGGCCTGCTCGTAGCCGATATCCCGAATGGCGCGGCGGGCGACGGATTTGAACCTGGTCGGGTTCACGACCGGGTGACCTGCGGCGTCCTTGAGGATTTTGCCGTCCTTGTCCTTCTTCAGAAGGGTGTCGGGAACGCGCACTTCCCCGGCGATCACGACTCGGTTCGTGGTGGCAAGCGTTTCGCACGCCACCCGCACCTTCCACGGATCCATCCCCGCTTTCTTCGCTTCCCGATAGACGAGATCGACGATCTCGTCGGAAATACGGTCGCAAACCTTGTCCGGATGACCTTCGGAAACCGATTCCGAGGTAAAAAGATAGTTCTGTCGAAACACGGGTGTCCCCTCTTGAAAGACCCGTCGGCGGGAGCCGACCAAGGCGCGACGTGTTAGCGATGCCGGGCTGGGGTCGTCAAGCGGCCTTTCCTGCGGCGAGACGCGGAACTGCAAAGGCGGAGCCTTCCATTCCTCAATCGGAGCCATCCGCGCCAAGCGACTTCACGAGATCGATGATCCGGCGTCGAACCTTGATGTCCCGAATGCGCATGAAGGCGCGGTTGAGCTGCATCCCCTCGGGGCTCATGCAGAATTCGATCGCGGAGGCCGTCCACAGGTCCGGTCGAGTCCCGCTTGCCGCGCCTTTCGCCGCATCCGGTCCCTCTTCGAAGAAATACGCGACCGGCACACCAAGGATGGTTGCGATCGCCTGCAGGCGGCTGGCACCGACCCGATTGGTGCCTTTCTCGTACTTCTGGATTTGCTGAAATGTTATCCCGAGCTGTTCGCCGAGCTTTTCCTGGCTCATTCCGAGCAGATTGCGGCGAAGTCGAATGCGCCCGCCGACATGAACATCGGTGGGCTCCGGCTCCTTCCTGTCCTGCTTTTCCGACATCGTTTCCTCGCCGATTTCTTCCGGCTGTCGTTCTTGTCTCTCCGTTCGCAGGCGGGTTCCGGCGAGCCGGCAGGCGCTGTTTTCAGCGTCGCCGCCGCCGAGCGGCCGCCGCAGCGGCAAACGCCCCAAGGAGGGAGATCATGGCTGCCGCGACCAGCCCCGGCCGCAGGACCGGAGCCGTCCGCGGGGCGCCCACCGGAACGCTCACGTCGATCACGCCGGCCGTGTTGATGGCAAGCGCATCGACGATGCGGCCCCGTCCATCGACGACACCGGAAATTCCGGTATTGGCGGCACGCAGCAATGGAACGCCATTTTCCACGGATCGGACCTGCGCCTGCCTGAAGTGCTGATAGGGTCCGGGCGTATCCCCGAACCAGGCGTCGTTGGTGACGTTAACAATAAGGTCGGCCGACGCCGCGTCAACCGCCACCAGCCCGGGGAAGATTATCTCGTAGCAGACGAAGGGAACTGCGCTGACCGAACCCGGCAGGGCGATTGCGTGGCGTTCGCTGCCGGCAACGAAATTCGTCGGCCCCGCGACGAACTGCTCAATGCCGAGGCGTGCCAGCAGGCCGGCGAAGGGAAGGTACTCGCCAAAGGGCACCAAATGGAGCTTGTCGACGGCGTCGACAATCTGGCCGCGGGCATCGATGGCAACCACGGAATTGTAGTAGCGCGGACCGTCAGCGCCTGCCGGGCCTGCCTCGGTGCGGACGGTTCCCGTCATCAGCAGCTGGTCCTTCGCCAGAATGTCGCCGATGGCGGCCAGCGCTTCGGGACGGTCGCTGAACAGGAACGGCACGGCGGTTTCCGGCCACAGGATGAGTTGCGGCGGCTCGCCAGTTCCGCTGCTCTGCGCCGACAGCGCCAGCGTATCGGCGAAAATGCGGCTGCGTACGGATTCGTCCCATTTTTCGAATAGATCGACGTTCGGCTGGACGATGCGGACGGATACCGTCCTGGCCGCCTCGGGCTCTCCTGCGCTCAATCGGAAATAGCCGAAACCGGCATGCGCGGCGACCAGCGAAACCGCCAGTGCGGCGCCCACCTTGCGATCCCTGCCCGCCGCCAGAAGGGCCGGCATGGCAAACACCAGCACCGCCAGCGCGTTCATGCCGGCAACCCCGGTGACGGTGACGCTTTGCATCAGCAGCGGCACAGGCATCGCTGCGAGCCCGATCGGGTTCCAGGGGAAGCCCGTGAACAGAAAGCTCCTCAGCCACTCGGCCAGGCCGAAGCCGAAGGCAAGGGCCGCGATGCGGCCGATGCCGTCGGCCCACAGCAGCCGTGCGACGGCGACGGCAGTTCCGTAAAAGAAAGCGAGCAGCACCGGGATTCCGACGACGGCCAAGGGCAATGCCCAGGCGAAACTGTCGGCCTCCACCAGAAGCGCGCTGCCGATCCACCACAGGCCGGCCAAGAAATAGCCGAAACCGAAACACCAGCCGACGGCAAAGGCCGGTCCGAGTCGCTTCACGGCATTGGCGCCAGGCTGCGGAGTTGCGCCGTCCACGAGCCAGACGAGGACCGGGAAGGCAATGAACCCGGCCGCGAAGAAGTCGAACGGCGCCTGGGTGAGCACCGCCACTGCGCCGGCTAGAAAGGCCAAGCCAGCCCGGCGCCAGCCCCAAAGCAGAATGACCCGCCCTGCCAGGTGCTCAATCCAGGTCCCCGTCGAAAGCTGGCGGCGCATCCCTGGGGCCGCGGCCGTTTGGACCCGGGCCTGCGGGAAAAGCAAAGCCGTTGCGGAGCCGTCGGAAAGGCCCTTGTCCGATCCGGTCGGCCGGCGGCCGGTCACGCCTGCTCGGCGCGCGCCGCACGACGGCGGCGTTCAGCCTTGGCGATGGAGACGATCCGGACGCGCTTGACCCGGCGCGGGTCGGCATCGAGCACGTGGAATTCGAAGCCGGGGATGGCCTGCACCACTTCGCCTCGCGCCGGCACTCGGCCAAGCGTGTTGAAGATCATGCCGCCGATCGTGTCGACATATTCGCCGTGCTCGCCGGCGGCGAAATTGTCCCCGACCATCCTGGCGACCTCATCGATCTCGGCCTTGCCGTCTACGACGAAGATGCCGTCGCCGGCCTGGATGATCATCGGCTCGTCGTCGTCATGCTCGTCCTCGATGTCGCCGACGACCGTCTCGACGATATCCTCGAGCGACACAAGCCCGTCGGTTCCGCCATACTCGTCGATGACCAGGGCCATCTGCGTGCGGGCCGCCTGCATCCGCGCCATCAGATCGGAGGCCAGCATCGACGGCGGCACGAACAGGACGGTTCGAATGAGTTCGAGTTCGCCGATGGTCTTGCCAAGGTCGACATTGGCAAAGTCCAGCGCCGCGGTCGGGGCGGCCTTTCTGGCGGCCCGGCCTTTCATGGCACGGGCGACCCGGGTGATATGAGCAAGCACGTCGCGGATATGCACCATGCCGCGGGGATCGTCGAGCGTTTCGGAATAGACCGGCATTCGCGAGTGGCCCGACCGTTCGAAGACGTTCATCAGATCGCCGAGCCTGGTACCGATCTCCACCGCTTCGACATCGGCTCTCGGGACCATGACGTCTTCGACGCGCACCTCGCGCAATCGCAGGATGTTGTTCAGCATGGCACGTTCGCCGGGCGAAAAGGCCTCGGCGTCGCCGGCGTTTTCGGCCAGCGCTCCGACGATCTCCTCGCGCAGGCTGGAACCGTTGCGGTGCCTGAAAAGGCTGGCCAGCCGCTCGAAGAAGGAGGGACGGTCGGCTGGTGTTTCGACCGGCTCAGCCGGCCTGGTACTCGGGCCTTCGTCCTGCTGGTCGGGGGCCATCCGCGAGCTGCTGCCGGAATCCGGCGCTGCCGCGGTCTCTGGTGTATCGTTCATCATCGTCCAGTGTTTCGGGTTCTGTTACGCGTAGGGATCGGGAATGGCAAGCCTTGCGAGGGCGCCTCTCTCTATCGCCTCCATTTCGTCGGCCTCGGCGTCCTGCTCGTGGTCATAGCCGAGCAGGTGCAGCAGACCGTGGAGGACGAGATGCGAGATATGGTGTTCCAGCGTCTTGCCTTCCAGCCGCGCTTCTCCGGCAGCGGTCTCGAAGGCGAGCACGATGTCGCCCAGCATGGGCGGCAGAGCGGCGCCGCGGCCTGGCGTCGCGAAGGCCGGAAAAGAGAGCACGTTGGTGGGCCTGTCCTTGCCGCGCCATGCCGCATTCAGTTCGCGAACGCGCCGATCGTCCGAGAACACGACGCTGAGTTCGGTGGTCCCCGCGCCGAGGACGCCTGCCGCTTCCAGGCTGGCGATGGCGCGGTCGACCAAATCGCGGAGCTGAGGCTCGGCCGGCCAGCCGCCCGCCTCCACCATCACGTCGACCTCGATCCGCGACTTCGTCGAAGACATGACCCCCTCGGTCAGTCCTCGTCCACGCCGAGGCCCCGGGCCATCTTGGCGTCGCGATCGTAAGCCCTGACGATTTCCGAGACCAGTGGATGCCTGACGACGTCGGTGTCGTTGAAGCGGACGGTCACCACGCCGGGCAGCCCGTCGAGGATGCGCAAAGCCTCGACGAGGCCCGACTTGGTGTGCGACGGCAGGTCGATCTGGGTCGGGTCCCCGGTCACGATCATCCGCGAATTCTCCCCAAGCCGAGTCAGGAACATCTTCATCTGCATCGGGGTGGTGTTCTGCGCCTCGTCCAGGATGACCGCGCAGTGAGCCAGCGTGCGGCCGCGCATGAATGCCAGCGGCGCGATCTCGATCACTTCGGCGGCGATTGCCCGTTCGACCTTGTCGGCCGGCATCATGTCGTAGAGCGCATCGTAGAGCGGCCGCAGATAGGGGTCGACCTTCTCCTTCATGTCGCCGGGCAGGAAGCCGAGCCGCTCCCCGGCCTCGACCGCCGGGCGGGACAGGACAATGCGCTCGACCATGCCGCGCTCGAGCAGCATCGCGGCGTAGGCGACAGCCAGATAGGTCTTGCCGGTGCCTGCCGGGCCGATGCCGAATACGAGCTCCGATCGCTCCAGGGCACGCATGTAGGCGTCCTGGTTGAGCGACCGGGCGTAGATGGTGCGCTTGCGGGTCACGATCTGGGCGGCAGCCATCTTGCCCTTGCGCTCCAGGGTGGGCAGCGTCAGCTGGTCGTCGGCCGCAATCGCCATGCGAACCGCGCCGTCCACGTCGGACTGCCCGATCTCGGCGCCCTTCTGCAGGATGGCGTAAAGGTTGTCGAGCGCCCGCCGCGCCTGCTCGGCAGCCGAAGACGTGCCCTTGATCGTCACCTGGTTGCCGCGCGAGCTGATGTCGACGCCGAGTTTCTGCTCGAGCCGCGCCAGGTTCTCGTCGAACTGGCCGTAAAGGGCGCTGGCAAGCTTGTTGTTGTCGAATGTCAGAACGATGTGCGCGATGTCGGAGGCGCCGGAACGCGGGCCCTTCAGTTCGGAAGCGCTCAATCGTCTCTCCTCGCTGCCCGCCGTCATGCCACGGGTTCGGCGAACAGGCTTTGCTGCCCGGCCTTGTTCACCCGAACGTCGACGATTTCACCGAAACCACCGACCGATTCGTCGACGATCACCGGCTGCAGCCAGGGCGAGCGGCCGACGCGCTGGCCGGCCCGCCCGGGCTTCTCGATCAGCACGCCGACGGTGCGGCCGACCAGCTGCTGGGCAAAGTCGCGCTGCTGACGGGCCAAGAGCGCCTGAAGGCGAGGCAGGCGGTCATTCTTTTCCCCTTCGCCGACCTGATCCGACCGCTCGGCGCCGGGGGTCCCCGGGCGCGGTGAATATTTGAACGAGAAGGCCTGCGCGTATCCGACGTCGCGGACGAGGTCGAGCGTCAACTGGAAGTCCGCCTCGGTCTCGCCTGGAAAGCCGACTATGAAGTCGCCCGACATCGCGATATCCGGCCGCGCCTTTCTGATGCGCTCGACCAGCCGGAGATAGTCGGCGGCCGTGTGGCGGCGGTTCATCGACTTCAGCACGCGGTCCGAGCCGGCCTGCACCGGCAGGTGCAGATAGGGCATCAGCACGTCGAGGTCGCGATGCGCGGCAATCAGATCCTCGCTCATGTCGCGCGGATGACTGGTCGTATAACGCAGCCGCAGGATTCCGGGAAGCTCAGCGAGACGAAACAGCAGCCGGCCAAGGCCCCATTCATTGCCGTCCGGCCCCTCACCGTGCCAGGCGTTGACGTTCTGCCCGAGCAGAGTGAGTTCCCGCACTCCGGCGCCGGCCAGACGCTCCGCCTCGGCGACGATCTGGGCGACCGGACGCGACACTTCCGACCCACGCGTATAGGGCACCACGCAGAAGGTGCAGAACTTGTCGCAACCCTCCTGGACGGTCAAAAACGCGGTTACGCCGCGCGCCGCGATGCCGGCACGGCCCGGCTTGGGCAGATGGTCGAACTTGTCTTCGACGGCATAGTCCGTCTCGACGATGCGGTGGCCGTCGAGAGCCCGCCGCAGCGCCCCTGGGAGGCGATGGTAGGTCTGCGGACCGATCACCAGGTCGACAGCCGATTCGCGCCGCAGGATTTCGCGGCCTTCCGCCTGAGCCACGCAGCCGGCCACGCCGACGATCGTTTCGAGCCCGCGGCCGGCCCGCTCGGCTTTGACGGCGCGGACGCGGCCGAGTTCGGAATAGACCTTTTCGGCCGCTTTCTCGCGGATGTGGCAGGTGTTGAGGAGAACGAAGTCGGCCTCCTGCATGGACGAGGTCTCGGCGTAGCCCTCGAGGGCCAGCGAGTCCGCCATCCGCTGCGAGTCGTAGACGTTCATCTGGCAGCCATAGGTCTTGACGAAGACCTTCCTGGCGGCGCTCGTGCCGTCGGCTGCGGCGGACTCGGCAGTCGTGTCGGATTTCATCGCGCGGCTTCTACCGCCTTTTGGCGACAAAAAACAGCCGATTCTGGGGACGCTCGCGACAGACGCGGATTGGCAAGCGCAGCCGCGAACATGGCGGCCACGCGGTTTTCGACCTCTGCTGCGACCCCCTTGCGGCGGGCGCCGGCGCGGAAGGCGACCGGCTCTCCGAAATGCACCTCGACGTCGATGCCGCCTTCCAGGAGCAGGGCCCTGGCATGCGGCAGCAGATCCTGGTCGCCGATCCATGCGGCGAGCGGCCGGTGCTGCCGCCCCATCGGCATGCCGTGCAGCCGCGTGTAGGCAATCGCGACGGGCTGGATGTAGACTGTGTCGGCCGTGCCCTCTGCGACAGCCTTGGCGGCCGCGCCGAACAGGGTGGTCTTGAACGGCAGCATTCGGTTCCCGTCGCCCGTCGAACCCTCGGCAAACAGGATGATCGCCTGCTGCGCCGTCAGACGGCTTGCTATCTCGCCGGCCTGGTCGCCCGCTTTCCGCCGGCGACCGCGGTCGACATAGACGCAGCGCTGCAAGCTGGACAGCCAGCCTATGACAGGCCAGCCCGCCACTTCGGATTTCGCGACGAACGAGGCGTCGACCATCGATCCCAGGACCGAGATGTCGGTCCACGAGACGTGATTCGACGCAATCAGCAGCGGGCGCATCGTCGAAAGCGTGCCGATCCGCTGGACCCTGATGCCCAGGACCGCGACGTTCACGCTGTGCAGGAGGCTGCGGAACCGATTCTCATCGAAGCGGCCGGATTTCATCGACAGAAGCTGGAGCGGCAGGAACACAAGATACGCTGCTGCCGCCAGGGTCAGCGCTGCCCCCAGGCGCATCCAGCCGATCATCCCGCCTTCCGATCGACGGGCTGCCTACAGCGGCACACGCCGAACGAAACGCGCCTTGCCGCTGCAGGTACTTGTCTTCGCATCGGAATTGATCCGAAAAGCGATTCCACTTCTCGGTCCGAGGCTTTAACGAAGATCACGGCGCATGACGAGCGCTCCGCCGGGGCCCTGGGATGTCCGGTAGTACGCGGGCCGCCGGCCGACTTCGCGAAAACCGAGCCGCCGATAAAGCGAAATAGCCGCGACATTTCTTTCGTCGACCTCCAGAAACAATGCTTCGGCACGCTGGCCGTGCAGTTCGCCGAGAACGGCGGCCATCAGCCGCCAGCCGATTCCCTGGCGGCGGTGCGCGCGGGCCACGGCAACGGTGAGGATTTCCCCCTCTCCCGCCGCGAGCCGGGCGAGCACGAAACCGGCAGGCGCTGCTTCCCGGTGGCCGGTCTCGCGGGCCACGAAGCCGAACACGGTCGGCTGTTCGAGGAGATTGGCGAATTCGTCGCCTGACCATGGCCTCGCGAAGTCTTCCCGGTGCAGTAAAGATATCGCCCTGGCATCGGTGATCGACAGAGGTTCGAGCGCATAGTCGCGCTGCCGCCAGAACGGGATGCGCATCACCGGCCCTGCCTGGGCAGGACAAAGCCGGCCTGCGGCCTTGCGTCGGCCTCCCTGAGATAGACTGGCTTCGGCCGCTCGGAGCTGCCGCCCTTCGCGGCGGCGATCATCGCGTATGTGCCTATGTCGGCGGTAGCGCCCGCCGGTCCGACCTCCAGACCCGGCCGTGCCCCCGCAAGGATGGGCACCGCGGAACCGGCAACGACGGCAGCGCAGGCCTCGGCCAAGCTCAGGGCTTCCTCGATCGTGACGACCGCCGGACCATAGCAGAGCGTCCCGGAGCCGTCGTAGAGGGCGGCGTGGATTTCGCCGCGGCCGGCGTCGAGCGCGCCGAGCACATGCCTCGGTCCGAAACTTGCGCGCGCCTCGGCGGCGATCGCCTCGAGCGTGGTCACGCCGATTGCCGGCACTTTCAGCGCCATGGCGAAGCCACGGGCGGCCGACACGCCGACACGCACGCCGGTGAACGACCCGGGGCCGACGGACACGGCGACGGCTCCGAGCCCGGCAAAGCCGGTCCCGGCCCGCCGCATCGCAGTGTCGATCACGTCCATCAGATGTTCGGCGTGGCCTTTGCCGATGTCACGCACCTCCCGTCCTGCGACCTCGCCCGACGCGACGTCGAAGACACAGGCTGCGCAGGGGCCGGCGGCGGTATCGATGGCCAGGAGCCTCATGTCGAGCGGCGTAGACAAAACAGGGCAGCAGGACAAGCCGCCTTGCAGCGCCTGTTTCTTGCGCGAGATCGATCATGTTGACGAAAGCGGAGATCGGGCGTTCACGGCTGCCCGATGATGCCGTCGGTGTTGGCAAGCAGCTTGCGCACGGCCGCACGCGCCGCTTCGGGGCGCTGACGGCGGACCGCCCGCTCGATGTCCTCGTGAAGCCTTTGCGCGTGCCGGAGATCGTTGACCTCGCGGGTGACGAACACGAAAAGATGGCTGAGCGCCGATTCGATCAACACGCCCAGCGGCACCAGCAGCTCGTTGCCCGAGGCGCGCAGGATCGCCAGGTGAAAACGTGTATCCGCCGCGGTGCGTTCGAGGAGGGAATTCGCATTGCCCATTTCCCGGCAGGCGCCGCTGATCTCGGTCATCTGCTCGGCCGTGCGGCGCTTCGCGGCAAGGGCGGTCGCCTCGGGCTCGATGATATGGCGGAACTCCTGCACAGTCCGCAGGAAGGTCTCGCCGTCGGGGGACATTGCGTACCAGGCCAGCACGTCGCGGTCGAGAAGGTTCCAGCGCTCCCTGGGTTCCACCCGGCTGCCGACCTTCGGGCGTGAACTCAAAAGGCTCTTGCCCATCAGCATCTTGATGGCTTCGCGGACCGCGGAGCGGCTGACCTCGAAAGTCTCGGCCCAACTGGCCTCGTTGGGCAGGATGGTGCCGGGCGGATAATCGCCGCGGACGATGCGCAGGCCGATTTCATTGGCCAGCGATGCATGGACGCTCACGCCGGCATTGCGGGTCAGGTCCAGGCGCCGGACGAGAGGCACCTCGCCGGCAGTTCCGGCGGCCGGCGGAGGTGTGCTGGATTCCCCATCGTGCATCGCGTCAGCCCGTCTTTCCGCCGCTTGCGGCACGAAAGGCCGAAGCCGCCGCAAGGACGCTGGAGCCTTGCAGGGACTTGGCGGAAAAGAACGATTCCCGGAAGTCACGCGGACCCTTTTTGCCAAGCCCGGCCGCGGGCGGCCCACGCAACCAACCTTTCGATCCCGGGCGCTGGCGGAGGCGCCGTCGCCGGACGCCTCCCCCAGTTGGTTACTTCTGGATGCAGGTGTCGACCGTGTCCTTGGTGCATTCGTCCAGCCCGGTGAAGACCGGATCTTCGACCGGCTTGCCTTCTATCAGGTCGATCATCACGGACGGTGCCTTGTAGCCCATCTCGAACGGCCGCTGCCCGACGAGCGCCGTCACCAGGCCCTCGCGGGCAATCGCCACCTCGTCACCGATCGTGTCCGCCGCGGAGATCACGAATTCCCCGCTCGCGATCTTGTCGGCCATGGGCTTGAACAGGTCGCGGTAGGGTTGCGGCGCCCCGAACAGCGGCCAGCCGCCTTCGATCGCGAACGCGTCCAGATCGGGATTGGCAGCGAGGATGTCGGTCATCGCCTGCACGCCCTTGGCGCCGTCGTCGTTCGTGAATACGGGGCAGCCGGCGACTTCCGTCCAGCCGCCTTCGCCGGCGAGTGCCGCAATTCCCTTCTGTCCGCTCAGCGCGTCGCGCGTTCCCTGGGCGCGGCGCAGGATGTTGTCGGCGCCCGGATTGCCCTGGATGGTGCACACCGTGCCGCCGTCAGGCTTTTTTTCCTTGATGTATTCGCCGATGCGAACGCCCATCAGGTAGTTGTCGGTGCCGAGATAGGTCTTGCGGAGCGCCGAGTCCTCGGCAGCGAGGTCGGCGTCGAGCGTCATCACCGGCACCGTCGGATTGGCGGTCTTGATGGTCTGCGCGATGAGCTTGGCGTTCGACGGCGAGATGGCGATCGCCGCGGTGCTGGGCTTGCCCAGCATGTCCTGGACGATCTGCGCCTCCCCGGCCTCGTCCGATGTCGACGCCGGGCCGGTGTAGAAGCATTCATATTCTGAATCCGCGTTCTCGCTGTTCCACTTCTGGCAACCCTGGTTGATCGCCTCGAAGAAGGGGTTGTCGAGACCCTTGACGACAATGACGAGCTGTTTCTTGGATTGCGCAAGCGCCTGAGCCGAGCCCAGCGCCATCGCCGCCGCAGCGGCAAGCAACAGTACTTTCCTCATTCGTTCCTCCCTTTTGAACCGGAGGGGCTCCATGCCCGTCCGGAGACTCGAAAACAGTGGACCGGCAGTATCCTTGCGTGAC
>JAJFMR010000325.1 GCA_020696915.1 Rhizobiaceae bacterium
ATCAGGCCTGATCGAGCCAGACCTTTTGCAGGTCCATCTGGAAGGTCTGGTGAACGCCGTAGTTCTTTACCTTCTCGGCGGTGTGAGAAAAGAGCGACTGCCAGTAGGGCTGGATGATGACGCCTGAATCCTGCAGGATCTGCTCCAGGTCCTTCATGACCTCGCGCCGCTTCTCCGGGGCGCTGATGGCGAGCGCCTCGGCGAGTTTCGCGTCGAAGTCCGGATTGGAGTAGCCGGACTCGTTCCACGCCTCGCCGGTGCGGTATCCCAGCGCCAGCACCTGCACGCCGAGCGGACGCATGTACCAGATGGTCATCGAATAGGGATATTTCGTCCAGTCGTTCCAGAAGGTCGAGCCGGGAAGGACGGTCCGCTTCACCTTGAAGCCGGCTTCCCGCAACTGCGCGGCGATCGCATCGCCCGTGTTCTTCTGCCAGTCGTCCTCGACGGTGATCAGGTCATGCTCGAAGTCCATCTTGCCGGTTTCCTGCATGAGCTTCCTGGCGCCTTCGAGATCGCGCTCCTTCTTCGGCAACTCGAAATATTCCGGGTGTATTGGGGCCACGTGGTGGTTTTCGCCGACGGTTCCCCGGCCGCCATATCCGAGCTGCAGGACGGCATTGTTGTCGACCGCCATCTGCAGGGCATTGCGGACGCGCTGGTCGCCATAGGGCTCCTGTGACACGTTGGTGCGCGCCACCAGCGTCGTTGCCGTCGCCACCTCGGACTTGACCAGCCCGAGACCATCCAGGATGTCGACGAATTCGGCCGTGGTCTCGAGGTTCATGTCGATTTCGCCGGACTCGAAGGCATTCACCGCGGCGTTCGGATCGGTGCCGTAGTCGATGAACTCGACACCGTCGAGATAGGCTTCACCGCCCCACCATTTACCGTCCTCGCGACGCTTCACCACCGCCTTCGTGCCGACGTCGTAGGACACCAGTTCGAACGCGCCGGTGCCGATCGGCGTTTTCACGGGGTCGGCACCGTCGGCATCGAAATTCCGGTGAACGACAAGCGCCGGGTAATCGGTGAAATTGGCGATGAGCGAAATGTCGGAGGCGACCAGCTTGAGCTTCACCGTGTGGTCGTCGACTTTGGTGATGGCGCCTTCCTTGACCTTGCCGGTGGCCTCGTCGATCAGTGAGCCGACACGGGCCGCCATCGAGTTGCCGGAAGCGTTCTTGTCGCCCCAGCGCTCGAGGTTGTAGATGACATCGTCGGCGTTGAAGGCGTCGCCATTGTTCCAGGTGACGCCCTGGCGGACCTTCAGCGTGTACTCGGTCGCGTCCTCGTTCACCTCCCAGCTTTCCAGCAGGATGGGTTCGAAGGTGAACTCACGCGTATAGCTTACCAGAGGCTCGAGAAAGGTGCGTCCGATGTTGCCGAGCTCCACCCAGTCATAGGTGCGGGGGTCCTTCTGCGCCTTGACGGACATCGCCACGCGCAGCACGCCGCCCTTTTTTGGCTCCTGCGCACGGGCCGGGGAGGGGACTGCCAAGCCGATCATGCTGTAGGCGAGCGCCGTCGAAGCACCCATCGTGGTGGCGAGGGCCAGGAATTCGCGCCGGTCCATTTTGCCGCGGCGGGTTTCCACGGCCATTTGCTCGATGACCCTGGGGACGCGGTTTCCGTTGCTCCTGAAGAATTTCATGACTTTCCTCCTGTTTTTTCAATCGAAGCGCAAGGCAGCGCCACGCGAGATCAGATGCGCAACCCGTACCTGATCCCATCATAGACCGCCGCATGAATGTTTCGCGACGCGACACAGTCGCCGATGCGCAAAAGCGTGTAGCCTGCATCGGGCCGGCGCTCGGGGAAGACGCTGCCGCCATTCACCAGCGCCCCGTAGTCGACTGCCCCCAGATTGCGCGAACCCGGCTTGAGGTCGAAATAGAGGTCTTCCAGAGGCGCGGTGCCATGCTCGACCACGACCTGGTCGACCCGGCGCTCCTCCTCCCAGCCCTTCGAAAAATCGGAGCCGAGCGTGGCGACCAGCGCGTTGCCTTCCCTGCGAACCGCCTTGAGCCTGGTGTTGATGGTGATCCGGACGTCCCTGTCGTGGAACGCACGCATGTAGGGGACATGGTTCATGCCGCCCATTTCAGGCGCGAAGAAACGTTCCGGCGAGACCAGTTCGAGCCGCGATCCCGCGGCGCCGATCATCTCCGCCGCCGTCATGCCGGGATGGCCGCCATTGTCGTCGTAGAGGAGGACGGTCTCGGCCGGCTTGACGCTGCCGGCGATGATGTCCCAGCTCGAGACGACGCAATCCTCGCCGCCGTCCAGGGGCGGGCTCTGCGGCAGGCCGCCCGTCGCCACGATGACGAAGTCGGGCGCCAGACCAAGCACGTCGCCGGCTTCCGCCCAGACATCGTAGCGGATTTCGACGCCGAGCCGCTCGAGTTCGGCGAGGCGCCAGTCGACGATGCCGATCATCTCCCGGCGGCGGGGGTTCTGCGCCAGCAACCGGATCTGCCCGCCTGCCTGGGCGGCCGCCTCCAGCACCGTGACGGAATGGCCGCGCTCGGCCGCGACGCGGGCCGCCTCCAGCCCTGCGGGGCCGGCGCCGATCACGACGACTTTCTTCAGCGGGCCGTCGCTTTTCGAAATCACATGCGGGACGGTCGCCTCGCGGCCCGTCGCGGCATTGTGGATGCACAGCGCCTCGCCGCCCTCGTAGATGCGGTCGAGGCAGTAGGTGGCGCCGACGCATGGGCGGATACGGTGTTCCTCGCCTGCCATGACCTTGCGGACGATGTGCGGATCGGCGATGTGCGGCCGCGTCATGCCCACCATGTCGAGCTTGCCGGCGGCGATTGCATGGCGGGCGGTGGCCACGTCGGCGATACGGGCGGCATGGAACACCGGAAACTTCGTGGCGCTGCGCACTTCGCCGGCGAAGTCCAGATGCGGCGCGGAGCGCATGCCGGTGATCGGAATGACGTCGGTCAGCGCCGCATCCGTGGCGATCGTGCCGCGGATGACGTTCAGGAAATCGAATTTTCCGGAGGCGGCAAGACGCCGCGCGATCTCGATGCCCTGCTCCTTCGACAGCCCCTTCTCGAGGTCCTCGTCGGCCACCATGCGGATGCCGACGATGAACTCGACCCCGACGGCCGCGCGCACCGCGTCGATGACCCGCCAGGTGAACCGCAGCCGGTTGTCGAGGGAGCCGCCGTAGGAATCGTCGCGATGGTTGGTGGCCGGCGACCAGAAGCCGTCCATCAAGTGGCCGTACGCCTCGAACTCGATGCCGTCCAGCCCCGCCGCCTGCATGCGCTGCGCGGCAGCGGCATAATCGGCCACGATGCGGTCGATGTCCCAGTCCTCGGCGGTCTTCGGAAAGGAACGGTGCGCCGGCTCGCGCACCGGGGAGGCGCTGAGCACCGGCAGCCAGTCCGCTTTGTTCCATCCGGTGCGACGGCCGAGATGGGTGACCTGGATCATGACCTTGCAGTCGTGCTCGTGGCATTGGTCGGCGAGCTCACGCATCCACGGCACGATCTCGTCGCGATAGGCGTGCAGATTGCCGAAGGCGGCCGGGCTGTCGCGCGACACGATCGCCGAACCGGCCGTCATCGTCAGCGCGATCCCGCCCTTCGCCTTTTCCAGGTGGTAAAGGCGGTAGCGCTCTTTCGGCAGCCCGTCCTCCGAATAGGACGGCTCATGGCTCGTCGACATGACGCGGTTCTTCAGCGACAGGTGCTTGAGCTGGAACGGCTGAAGAAGCGGGTCGTTCGGCGGTGACAAGGCAGCCTCAGTTCAGGGGCAGCCGGCGGTAGCGGCCGGGCCTGGCGGGATCGTTGAAATGGCTCATCGGACCATGCTCCCGGAAATGCGCCGACCATCGCTGCATGGCGGCCGGATCGAGCTCGACGCCGAGGCCATGGCCCTCGGGAACGCGCACCGT
>JAJFMR010000326.1 GCA_020696915.1 Rhizobiaceae bacterium
GCAGGGCCCGTCCCAGACGAACGTCCCATCCGGCTGGCGGTGCGTACCCGCCATGCCGCGGACCCAGCGTATATCCACCTCATCGTCCGCGACGGGTCCCTCGACTTGGAGTCATCAAGCATGCTTGCGGTGTCCCTTATCTGTTCCGCGAACCTGGTGCGGGCTTCCCGCATGGCGTAGACCCCCGAGCCTGCTCCACGATCATAGCGCTGGCCCGAAGCCTGCCCAGGCTGCGCATGAAGGGGCTGTTCGCGTTCGGGCCCGATGCGTTGCACGGCGCTGCCCTGATTACTTTCGTTTGACAACCGCCCGGAACATACCTTTCATCCTGACGTTGCGCATGGTGGAATCGAATTGCCGATTCTGTCGGGAACGGAGATGGAAAAAATGGAAACTCAAGGCGTTGGCTGGATTGCAGCGATCATCATAGGCGGCATCGCCGGTTGGCTTGCCGAGATGTTCATGAAGAGCAACATGGGCCTGCTGATGAACATCGTCCTCGGCATCGTGGGCGCGATCGTCGCGAACCTGATCCTCGGGCTGATCGGCGTTTCTCTGGGCGGCTGGATCGGCTACCTCATAGCCGGCTTCATCGGTGCGTGCATTCTCATTGCCATCGCCAGAGCGATCAAAAGGTAAAGCGTCGGGCCGAAAAAAAGCGGATCGACCTTTCGGGCAATTGGGGACGAGGTCATCCACCGGCGCCTGAAATGGGCTGGCGGCCACGGCGCGCCGCCGGCATTTCGCTGCAGCGGCATGCGCTGAACAAGCCGCGCGTTGCCGCTGCAGTTTTGGTTTATCGCATTTGCATCGGCATCGACCCGAAAGGCGATTCGACTTTCGGGTCCGCCTTGACGCTCCGCCAAAGGCGCGAAATCGAACTCCAGGCACCGGCACATACAAAAAAGCCGCCGGGGACAACCCCGGCGGCCTGTTGCCCGAGACTTCTGCGACTGCCTACTGCGCGGCGGTCGACATGTCGGTCAGCATCGGCTCGGCCAGTTCCACGCCGGACGCCTTGCGGCGCTCGTCGAGGATCAGTTCGTCCCGATGCGTGGCGATGCGCCGGATCTGGCTCATCATGCCGCCGGTGCCTGCCGGAATCAGGCGACCGACGATGACGTTTTCCTTCAGCCCCTGCAGCATGTCCGTCTTGCCTGCGACCGCCGCCTCGGTGAGCACTCTCGTGGTCTCCTGGAAGGAAGCCGCCGAGATGAAGGACGGCGTCTGCAGCGAGGCCTTGGTGATGCCGAGCAGCACCGGCTGACCTTCGGCCGGCTTCTTGCCGTCCTCGATCAGCCGCTCGTTGATCTCCTCGAGTTCGATCACGTCGACATGATCGCCCGGGATATAGGTCGAGTCGCCCTGCGTCGTGATTTCCACCTTCTGCAGCATCTGCCGGACGATCACCTCGATGTGCTTGTCGTTGATGAGCACGCCCTGCAGCCGGTACACCTCCTGGATCTCGTTGACGAGATACGAGGCCAACGCCTCCACGCCCTTGATCGCCAGGATGTCGTGCGGCGCCGGGTTGCCGTCGAGGATGTAGTCGCCCTTCTCGATCGCGTCGCCGTCCTGGAGGTGGAACGGCTTGCCCTTCGGGATGAGATACTCGACCGGCTCCAGCGTCGAATCGTGCGGCTCGATGATGACACGGCGCTTGTTCTTGTAATCGCGCCCGAAGCGGATCGTGCCGTCGATCTCTGCGATGATGGCATGATCCTTCGGCCGGCGTGCCTCGAACAGTTCGGCAACACGCGGCAGACCGCCGGTGATGTCCTTGGTCTTGGCGCTCTCCAGCGGAATGCGCGCGATCACGTCGCCCGGACGCACCTTGGCACCCGGCTCGACCGAGAGGATCGCCTCGACCGAGAGCTGGAAGCGCGCGTCGCCGCCTTTCGCCAGCTTGGCGAGCTTGCCCTTCGGGTCGAGGATGGTGATCGCCGGCTTCAGATCGGAGCCGCGCGGCGTCGAACGCCAGTCGATCACCTCGCGCTTGGTGATGCCCGTCGATTCGTCCGCCGTCTCCTGGACGGAGATGCCGTCGACGAGATCCTCGAACGCCACCGTTCCTTCGACTTCGGTCAGCACCGGGCGGGTATAGGGATCCCACTCGGCAACGCGCTGGCCGCGCTTCACCTTGTCGCCGTCGTCGACGAAGATGCGCGACCCGTAGGTCACCCGGTGAGCGGCACGCTCCTTGCCGGCCTCGTCGAGGATCAGCACTGCCATGTTGCGGCCCATGACCATCAGCTGGCCGTCGGAGTTGCGCACCACGTTACGGTTGCGGATCTGGACGGTGCCCTCGTAGGACGCCTCCAGGAACGACGAATCGACGACCTGCGCCGTGCCGCCCATGTGGAAGGTGCGCATGGTGAGCTGGGTTCCCGGCTCGCCGATCGACTGCGCAGCGATGACGCCGACCGCCTCACCCTGGTTCACCGGGGTGCCGCGCGCCAGATCGCGGCCGTAGCAGACCGCGCAGACGCCGGTCCGCACCTCGCAGGTGAGTGCGGAGCGGATGCGCACCGACTGGATGCCGGCCTTCTCGATGCGCTCGATATCGCGTTCGTCCATCAGCGTTCCGGCCTTGACGAGGACTTCGTCGGTCGCCGGATTGTGGATGTCCTCGAGCGAGGTGCGTCCAAGGATGCGCTGGCCGAGCGAGGCGACCACCTGGCCGGCATCGACGATCGGCTGCATGGTCAGGCCCTTCTCGGTACCGCAGTCCAGCGCCACGACGATGCAGTCCTGCGCGACGTCGACGAGGCGGCGCGTCAGGTAGCCCGAATTGGCGGTCTTGAGGGCGGTGTCGGCGAGGCCCTTGCGGGCGCCGTGCGTCGAGTTGAAGTATTCGAGAACCGTCAGTCCTTCCTTGAAGTTGGAGATGATCGGCGTCTCGATGATCTCGCCCGAAGGCTTGGCCATCAGACCGCGCATGCCGGCGAGCTGCCGCATCTGGGTGGGCGAGCCGCGCGCACCGGAGTGAGACATCATGTAGATCGAATTCATGGCCTTCTGCCGGCCGTTGTCGTCGAACTCGACCGCCTTGATGCGGTCCATCATCTTTTCGGCGACGATCTCGGAGCACTTCGCCCAGGCGTCGACGACCTTGTTGTACTTCTCGCCCTGGGTGATGAGACCGTCATTGTACTGCTGCTCGTATTCCTTGGCGAGCGCCTCGGTCCTCTCGACCAGCCCCTGCTTGTCCGCCGGAATGAGCATGTCGTCCTTGCCGAAGGAAATCCCCGCCTTGCACGCATGCGTGAAGCCGAGCGACATGATGCGGTCGCAGAAGATCACCGTCTCCTTCTGGCCGCAGTGGCGGTAAACCGTGTCGATCATCCTGGAGATGTTCTTCTTGGTCATCTCCTGGTTGGCGGTCTCGAACGGAACGTTGACGTTCTTGGGCAGCAGTTCGCCGATGATCATGCGGCCGGGCGTCGTGTCGTAGATCTTCGACACGGGATTGCCCTCCGCGTCGATGGTCCTGAAGCGGCCCTTGATCCTGGCGTGCAGCGTCACCGCCTTGCTTTCCAGGGCATGCTGGAGCTCACCCATGTCGGCGAACACCATGCCCTCGCCCGGCTCGTTCTGGTTGACGATCGACAGGTAGTAGAGGCCCAGAACCATGTCCTGGGACGGCACGATGATCGGCGCGCCGGAGGCCGGGTGCAGGATGTTGTTGGTCGACATCATGAGCACGCGGGCTTCGAGCTGCGCCTCCAGCGACAGCGGCACGTGCACCGCCATCTGGTCGCCGTCAAAGTCGGCGTTGAAGGCGGTGCAGACCAGCGGGTGCAGCTGGATCGCCTTGCCCTCGATCAGGATCGGCTCGAACGCCTGGATGCCGAGACGGTGAAGGGTCGGCGCCCGGTTGAGCAGCACCGGATGCTCG
>JAJFMR010000327.1 GCA_020696915.1 Rhizobiaceae bacterium
TGCAGCGAGGCGCTCTTTCCGCCGCTGCCGCTCGAAGCCTGGCTGCCGGCCGACTGACATGCCGCAAGGACGACTGGAAAAAGTGCGGCGAAGGCGAGGGCGAGGGAAGGCTTCATGAAGGAAAAAGGCCTTTCGGAATCTGCCGCTGCATGAAAATCGACGCTGCCGCTCGCACGGATGACGATCAGGCCATCTCGAGGGATGGCTGCGTGGCCGGGATTCCCAGAGCGCTCTCGAACAGCGGGCGTCCGTCGATGCCGCCATGCGCTTCCTCGACGAGGTTTTCGGGATGCGGCATCAGGCCGAGCACGTTCCCGCTGTCGCTGACGATGCCGGCGATATCGTTGATGGAGCCGTTCGGATTGGTGCCTTCGGCGTAGCGGAACACCACTCGTCCATCGCCCTCGAGCCGGGCGAGCGCCTCGGGGTCGGCGAAGTAATTGCCGTCGTGATGCGCGACCGGGCAGCGGATGACCTGGCCTGCGGAATAGTTGCGGGTAACCTGCGGGATAGTTGCGGGTAAATCGGGTGCCCGTGGTCTCGACCCTCAGCTTCACGTCGCGGCAGACGAATTTGAGCGAGGTGTTGCGCATCAGGGCGCCAGGCAGCAGCCCGGCCTCGACGAGGATCTGGAAGCCGTTGCACACGCCCATTACCTGGACGCCCCTGGCGGCTTCGTCCGCCACCGCCCGCATCACCGGCATGCGCGCCGCAATCGCGCCGCAGCGCAGATAGTCCCCGTAGGAGAAGCCGCCGGGGATGACGATGAGGTCGACATCGGGGATCTCCGTATCGGTCTGCCACACGGTCAAAGGCGCCTTGCCCGAGATCCGCGTGAGTGCCGCGATCATGTCGCGGTCGCGGTTGAGGCCGGGAAGTAGGACGACGGCTGATTTCATCGTTTGCTCGCAGCGCGCTCCGCCAGAGTTGAGGCGTCAGGTCCGTTGCAATCCGGGTTTCGGGCCGGGCGCCGGGATGCCAGGCGGTCGAACGAAAGGCCCATCACCGGGCTGCCCTCACGAAACCGCGATGCTGTAATTTTCGATCACCGTGTTGGCCAGAAGCCGGTCGCACATCGATCTGAGCTCCGACTCGGCGCGGTCCCGGTCCGTCCCGGACAGCTCCAGGTCGAAAACCTTGCCCTGGCGTACCGAGCCGACATCGTCGAAACCAAGTCCCTGCAGCGCATGCTCGATCGCCTTTCCCTGCGGATCGAGAACGCCGTTCTTCAACGTGACGGTGATGCGTGCCTTGATCACTTGGCAGGACTCCGGAAGCGCGGCTCGGCCAGCGGCCCCAAACCTTCAGTGTCGGACCAGCACCGGTCCGGTCGGCCGCGGCGGCTCGTTCTCGTTCATGATGCCGAGCCGGCGGGCGACCTCCTGGTACGCCTCCACAAGGCCGCCCATGTCGCGCCGGAAGCGGTCCTTGTCGAGCTTGTCGCTGGTGGCAATGTCCCATAGCCGGCAGGAATCCGGGGAAATCTCGTCGGCTACGACGATGCGCATCATGTCGCCCTCGAAAAGCCGGCCACATTCGATCTTGAAATCGACGAGCTGGATGCCGACGCCGAGGAAAAGGCCGGACAGGAAATCGTTGACGCGGATGGCCAGCGCCATGACGTCGTCGATTTCCTGGGGACTTGCCCAGCCGAACGCCGTGATGTGCTCTTCCGAGACCATGGGATCGTCGAGCGCATCGGCCTTGTAGTAGAACTCGATGATGGATCGGGGCAGCACGGTGCCTTCCTCGATCCCCAGCCGTTTCGCAAGCGACCCCGCTGCGATGTTGCGGACGACCACTTCGAGAGGAATGATCTCGACCTCCTTGATCAGCTGCTCGCGCATGTTGAGACGGCGGATGAAGTGGGTCGGGATGCCCATGCGGTTCAGATGGTTGAAGATGTGCTCTGAAATCCGGTTGTTGAGCACGCCCTTGCCGTCGACGATCTCGTGCTTTTTCTTGTTGAAGGCCGTGGCGTCGTCCTTGAAAAACTGGATGAGCGTACCAGGTTCGGGTCCTTCATAGAGGATCTTGGCCTTGCCTTCGTAGATGCGACGGCGATTTTTCATCTGGTTGTTTTCTCTGGATTACCGGGCCGACGGCGGAAAGTCCCTGTGTGGCTGCGTAAATGGAAGCTGCGCCTGCCGGTTTCAATGCGGCTGTCTAGCCCAATCGCGCCGATTGCTCAATCAGCATTTCCGGTCGGCGACAGGCCGGCGGACCGCTTCCCCAGCGTCACTTGCGCACCGCAGCGTCGACCGGCGGCGCCGCTGCCCAAGTGACGGCTTTTGTTTTGGATCGTTTCGCGCCATATGCAGTCCTGACGCAACGACGGACAGCCGGAGAACCGCCAGATGGCCGACATGAAAGACCGCCAGGAAGGATTCGAGCGAAAATTCGCTTTCGACGAGGAGCTTAAATTCAAGGCGACCGCCCGGCGCAACAAGCTTCTGGGCCTTTGGGCCGCCGAAAAGCTCGGCAAGACCGGCGCCGATGCCGACACATACGCGAAAGAGGTGATCGTCGCCGACATGCAGGAAGCGGGCGACCAGGACGTCTTTCGGAAGGTGCGGGCCGATTTCGATGCTGCCGGCGTCGAGCAGTCCGACCACCAGATCCGCCGGACGATGGACGAGTTGATGGCCGTTGCCGTCGAGCAGGTCCGGAACGGCTGAAGAACTTGCGCAGATGAACGGGCACAGGAAGGACCTCGCGAGGACATGCCGATGACGCTTGCCGAACGCCTGAAGTCAGGTGAAACACTGTGCACGGCGTGGTCGGGAGTTCCCGATACGCTGACCGTCGAACTCCTGGCCGGGCAGGGGTTCGATGCCGTCACGCTGGATATGCAGCACGGCGGACACCATGAAGACAGCGTGCTGCGCTGCCTGGTGCCGGTGCTGAGGGCAGGCAGGCATCCGATCGTGCGTATTCCGGTCGGCCGCTTCGACATGGCAAGCCGGGCCCTCGATTTCGGAGCGGAAGCGGTCATCGCCCCGATGATCAATTCGCCCGAGGATGCGAGGCGATTTGCGGCGGCGATGAAATATCCGCCGGTCGGCGAGCGGTCATGGGGCCCGACATTCGGGTTCCCCCGTCACGGAAATGGCGACTTTGCCGATTGGCTGCGCGACAGCAACGGCCGCACCCTGGCGATCGCCATGATCGAGACGCAAGCCGCGGTCGACGCCCTCGATGGCATCCTGGAGACACCTGGCATCGATGCAATCTTCCTCGGGCCCTCGGACTTCTCCATTGCCTGGTCGAAGGGCAGCACCGTCGATCCGCTGCTCGACGGCATGATGCAGACGGTCGAGGATGTGGCGAAACGGGCGGCCAAGGCCGGCAAGCCGTGCGCGACCTACGTCGTCGATCCGGCGTCGGCCGGCAGGTTCGCGGCGATGGGCTACCGGCTGCTGGCCATGGGCTCCGAGAATACCCTGTTCAAGCTCGGCTCCGAAACCCTGCTGAAAGCGGTGCGCGCCTCGCTCGGCTGAGCCGTATACCACGTTTCCAGGCGCACGGCTGCGCTGCCGCGCCACCTTCGTCACCCTAGGGCGAGCGAAGCGAGACCCGAGGGCCCATTCCTGACGCTCGGAACATGACGCCAGCCGTTCAGAACGGGCAGCGCTGGCGCACAGCAGAAGCGTTCCGGCATGGATGGCAGGGTCGCGCTGCGCTTGCCCTACCATGACGAAGTGGTGGCGGCGATCCTGCTCATGACGAAACCTCGGGCAGGATCCCATTCGAAACAACATGTTGCATCGACCAGCTCGACCAATGCCTGACAGTTTCATGGGTCCAGGCGGGACAGAAATCTGGCGAAGGCAATCGAACCTTCCGGCCACGGTCCATAGCCGGAATCCGGATTGATATGTCCGGCCGCCCCGGCATCGATGAACACCGACCCCCAGGCGGCGGCGATGTCCTCGGCTATCTCCAGCCGGCAGAATGGATCGTTGCGGCTGCCGACGACGAGCGAGGGAAAGGGCAGCGGATCGCGCGGATACGGCCCGAAGGTCATCAGGTGTTTCGGCCGGATGTCTGGATTGGCGACGTCGGGAGGCGCCACCAGAAACGCGCCGGCGACCTGGCTGGTGAATTTCGGGATCGCCTGGATAACGGTCGGAACGCCGAGTGAGTGGGCGATGATGACGACGGGTCGGTCAGCCGCGTTGACGGCGGCAGCCATGGCCGCGGTCCAGTCTTCCCTTATAGGCTTGGACCATTCCGCCTGCTCGACGCGGCGTGCCGTGGAAAGCCGGGCCTGCCAGCGGCTTTGCCAATGATCGCGTCCTTGACTTTCATGCCGGCCATGTAACGGCCACGTCCCGACGGTTCAACCATCGGTGCCGCGCGGATGATGCTGCCGGAAGCTGAACAGCCTGTTCGCCAAAGGCAACTTGCCGCGGAATACCTTAAGGACGATGTAGAGAGGGCAGCGCGCAGCTGCAGGGTCCTGCAACGATCGGCATTTTGTCGAGGCGGGCCGTGGCCGGTACAGGACAGGAGCGAGACATGAGCGAATTGCCGTTTGCTGCGAGGACGCCGGTCAGCGTGTCGCGCGTCGGACTGAAAGCCAGGGACGCCGAGGGCGTTGCCGGCTTCTACCGGAGCGTGGTCGGACTGGAGGAGCTGGGGCGCGATGGACAGGCGCTGACGCTCGGCGCCCGCGGACGGCCCTTGCTGGTCGTCGAGTCCGATCCCGCCGCCAGACCCGATGATCCGGGCAGCGCCGGGCTTTTCCACACCGCTTTCCTGCTGCCGTCCCGAGCCGATCTGGGCCGCTGGATCAGGCACGCGGCTGCCAACGGGATCCGTCTGGACGGTGCGTCGGACCACCTCGTCAGCGAGGCTCTCTACCTCAGCGATCCGGAGGGCAACGGCATCGAAATCTATGTCGATCGGGACAAGGAAGAATGGCCGATGAACGGCTCGGAAATCGCCATGGCGACCGAGCGGCTGGACCTGGCCGCGGTGGCCGGCGCGGTTCCGGCCGACGATGCCGGCTGGAACGGAATGCCGGAAAACAGCGTCGTCGGACACGTGCACCTGCGGGTCGGCGATCCGGGGCAGGCGGCAGCCTGGTGGAACGAGAAATTCGGCTTCGATACGGTTGCAAGGTATGGCAAGGCCGCCGTCTTCCTGTCGTCCGGCGGCTACCATCATCATATCGGGGCCAATTCCTGGCACAGTGCCGGGGCCGGCAGGCGTGACCCGTCACGATCGGGCTTGAGCTGGGTGGAGATGCGCTCCTCCACCGCGGCCGAAGCCACTGTCCAGGAGGATCCCTGGGGCACCGAGATC
>JAJFMR010000328.1 GCA_020696915.1 Rhizobiaceae bacterium
CCCTGGTGGAAACGGTAGCGGGCAGCCTGCTGGGTGGGGTTCGCGAGCCTGTCCTCGGTCGTGCTTTCAACTATTGGAAGAGCGTGGACAAGGATGTCGGCCGGCGCATCGAGGAAAAGGTCCGTTCGGGCAACGCTCCGAAACCCGCAGAAGGCATGGGCGACGGGAGGCGCCGGCTCGCGGGCGTGGGTTGCGCGTCCATGAGGCCGTAGCCGCCTGGCGCGACGTTGCCGGCGCACGCCGCGCCACCTCCGGTTTCGCCGGTCAGGCCGAGACTGAACCGGCAACGGAAACCCGACCGACAGCCGACACGCTGGCTGCGTCCGCAGAGCGCCGCTGACGGCCGCCCGGCGGACACGAGCGTCGGGAATGCTGACGCCGCACACGTGGCGCATTGGCTTGGGCAAGCCGCAGGCCCGCAAGCCGCCCTTGCCGCTCCGGAGCGCATCGGTTAGGACCCCGACCGCCACGATCCTCCCCTCGAAAAGCGACAAACATGGCCGACAGCAGAGAAAAGACCAGGGCCCGGCTGCCGCGCGGCTTCGGTGACCGCGCTCCGGAGGACATTCGCGCTGCCGAAAGGATGATGGCCGCGATCCGCGAGGTCTTCGAACTTTATGGCTTCGAGCCGTCCGACCAGCCGCTGATCGAATACACCGACGCGCTCGGCAAGTTCCTGCCCGATCAGGACCGTCCCAACGAGGGTGTGTTCTCCTTTCAGGACGATGACGAGCAGTGGCTGTCGCTGCGCTACGACCTGACGGCGCCGATGGCCCGTTTCGTTGCGGAGAATCGGCTGCCGAAACCGTTCAGGAGCTATCGTGCCGGCTGGGTGTTTCGCAACGAGAAGCCCGGACCGGGGCGTTTCCGCCAGTTCATGCAGTTCGACGCCGACACCGTCGGCACGCCCGGCGTCGCCGCCGACGCCGAGATGGCGATGATGATGGCCGACGTCATGGAGGCGCTCGGCATCGAGCGCGGCCAGTACGTCATCCGCGTCAACAACCGGAAGGTGCTGGACGGCATCATGGAAGCCGCCGGCGTGGCCGACGACCGGCAGAGACTGACGATTCTGAGGGCCATCGACAAGCTGGACAAATTCGGCGTCGAGGGCGTCCGGCAATTGTTGGGCAAGGGCCGTCTCGACGAGAGCGGCGATTTCACCCGCGGCGCAGAACTCGGCGACGACCAGATCGCCCGGATCACCAGCTATCTTGGAACCGCATTTCATGAGAACCGGCCCGACCTCGACGGCCGGAAGTCACCTCTTCGGAGCCCCGGTGGAGAGAACACCTTTCGCTCGCCGGGCATGTCGTTCGGGTTCTGGCGTGATGCGGTGGCCGGTTCCAAACGTGGCGAGGAAGGCGTGGCCGAACTCGAAACGCTGGCCGAACTCTGCCGGGCGTCCGGCTACGGTGCCGATCGGATCATGGTGGATGCCTCGGTGGTGCGCGGCCTCGAATATTACACCGGCCCCGTCTACGAGGCTGAGCTGCTGACGGAGGTGCAGAACGAGGAGGGGAAGATCGTCCGCTTCGGGTCGGTCGGCGGTGGCGGCCGCTACGATGGGCTGGTATCGCGTTTTCGGGGTGAGCCGGTGCCGGCCACCGGCTTCTCGATCGGCGTCTCGCGCCTGCTGACCGCCCTCAAGGCACTGGGCAAGATCGACGTCTCGAAAAGCGTCGCGCCGGTCGTCGTGCTGGTCATGGACCGGGATACCGACAGCCTCGGGCGATATCAGAAGATGGTGTCCGACCTTCGGCGGGCCGGCATTCGCGCCGAGATGTATCTCGGCGGCGCCGGCATGAAGGCACAGCTCAAATATGCCGACCGTCGCGGCAGCCCCGCCGTGGTAATCCAGGGTGCGGACGAGCGCGCGGCAGGCACGGTGCAGATCAAGGACCTCGTCGAGGGCGCGCGGCTCGCCCTCGAGATCGAGGACAACGCCGAATGGCGGTCCGGGCGCCCCGCCCAGCTGACGGTGCCGGAAAGCGGGATGGTGCCGGCAGTCCGCAAGATCATCGACGCACAGGCGGCGGAGCATTCCGGTGGGCGATAGGGCGTCGCGGGCGCTCGTCGCCGAAATACGCGAGCTCTTCGATCTGCGCGGAGCCGAGCTCGTCGAAATTGCCGTCCTGCAGCCTGCCGACCCGTTCCTGGACATGGCCGGCGAGGATCTGCGCCGGCGCATTTTCCTCACCGAGAGCGAAACCGGCGAGACCATGTGCCTGCGGCCTGAGTTCACCATTCCCGTTTGCCTCGATCACATCAGGAGCAAGGCCGGCACGCCGCGCCGCTACGCCTATCTCGGCGAGGTCTTCAGGCAGCGGCGCGAAGGCGGCAGCGAATTCCTGCAGGCCGGCATCGAGGATCTCGGCGATCCGGATATCGCCGAGGCCGACGCCAGGTCGCTTGCCGACGCCCAGGCGTTGCTTGAAAGGACGCTTCCCGGCCGCTCCTTCGCCGTCACGCTGGGCGACCAGGCTATTTTCGAGGCGGTGCTGGCGGCGCTCGGGCTGCCCCGCGGCTGGCGAATGCGGCTCGCCCGGGCATTCGGCTCCGCTTCCATGCTCGATGCGGCGCTCGCCGACCTGGCCAGCCCGTCGCCACAAGCGGCCTTGCCTGGGCCAGTCGCCGACCTCGTTGCCGCCGGCGACATCGACGCGCTGGTCTCGCACATCGATAGCGGCATGCGGGCGGCCGGCCTCTCTGCCTCGGCCGGCCGCACTCCCGCCGAGATCGCGCGCCGCCTGCACGAGAGAGCGGAACTGCGCAGCGTCCGGCTATCCCCCGCCGCTCTCGGGTCGCTGAAGTCCTTCCTGTCGATCGACGTTCGGCTCGATGCCGCGGCGTCGGCGCTTGCCGGGTTCGCGGCGAAGGCAGGCCTGTCGCTGGGGTCCGCGCTGCAGACCTTTTCGGCACGCGTTGCCGCCGCGGAACGGCAGGGCCTGTCGGGCTCCGCCATTCGCTACGACGCCGCCTTCGGCCGTCCGCTCGACTACTATACGGGGCTGGTCTTCGAGATCGCCGAGGCGGCGGGAGGACGACCGATCATCGGGGGCGGCCGCTACGACAGGCTGCTGACCCTGCTCGGTGCCCGGTCTCCGATTCCAGGGGTGGGCTTCTCGGTGTGGCTCGACCGTGTCGAGGCACTGCGCGGAGCCGGCCGGTGAGCATCACGCTGGCGATCCCCTCGAAAGGCCGGCTGAGGGACCAGGCGCTGGAGCTCATGGCACGAACTGGCCTCACCGTCAGCGTGCCGGAGGATCGCCGCTACCACGCGCGCGTCGAGGGCGACGACGAAATCGAGATCCTGCTGCTGTCGGCGAGCGAGATCGCCGCAGAGATCGGGCGGGGAAGCGTCGACGCTGGCATTACCGGGGAGGACGTGCTGCGCGAAAACCTCGCCGACTGGGCCGACAGGGCCGAGATCCTCTCACGCCTTGGCTTCGGCCATGCCGATGTCGTCGTCGCGGTGCCCGACATCTGGCTCGACGTGGACACGATGGCCGACCTCGACGATGTCGCGGCGGAGTTCCGGCACCGTCATGGCCGCCGCCTGCGCATCGCCACCAAATACTGGCGCCTTACCCAGCAGTTCTTCTCTCAGAAACACGGCATCCAGGTCTACAGGATCATCGAGAGCCTGGGGGCCACGGAAGGTGCGCCGGCGGCCGGCACCGCCGACATCATCGTCGACATCACGACGACCGGATCGACGCTGAGGGCCAATCATCTCAGGGTGCTCGGCGATGGCCTCATCCTGCGCTCGCAAGCCTGTCTCGTCGCATCCCGTCGATCACGAAGTGAACGCGACGAAGCGACGCTGCGAAGTGTCGCGGAGCGGATCGCCGCGGCGATCCGCTGATCCACCGTGGTTCGCCGGGCAGTAACCCGCGGACGACCGCGGACGGCTGCACACTTGTTTGCCGTAGCATTCGCAGGTAGAGCGCCCCGGGTCGGGTCAACCGAGAACGGGAACACCGAATGCGACTGGGCGGCAGGCTGGCGGCAGCCATCGAGGTGCTCGACGATATCGAGCGGCGGCACCGCCCGGCGGCGGACGCGCTCAAGGACTGGGGCCTGTCGCATCGCTTTGCCGGCGCCGGAGATCGCGCGGCGATCGGCAACATCGTCTACGACGCCTTGCGCAGGAAGCGTTCGGCCGGCTGGTTGCTCGGCAGCGACACGCCGCGCGCGCAGGCGTTCGGCGCCCTGCTCATCGAATGGAAAGAGCAGCCGGAAGTCCTGAACGGAATGCTGGTGGACGACCGTTTCGCGCCGCCGCAGCTCGACCCTGAGGAACTGCGGGAACTGGCGACGCGCCGGCTGGAGGACCCTCCGCCCGCAGTCCGCGCCGATTGTCCGTCCTGGTGCGCGCCACAGCTGGAAAGGACCTTCGGTGCCGGTTGGGTAGAGGAGGCCGCCCGCCTCTCGGCGCGTCCGCCGCTCGACCTGCGCGTCAACACGCTCAAGGCCGACCGGCCGCGGGTGCTTGCCGGGCTGGCGGGCACGCAGGCCGCGGCCTG
>JAJFMR010000032.1:0-4131 GCA_020696915.1 Rhizobiaceae bacterium
ATACCTCAATGCCGGCGTCGAACTGACCGACCGTATGGTGGAGAAGGGTTTTGGCGACCACACCGCGCTGATCGGCAACGGCCGCCGGCGAACCTACAAGGAACTGTCCGACTGGACCAACCGGCTGGCGCATGCGCTGGCCGAGAACTACCGGCTGAAGCCCGGCAACCGCGTGCTCATCCGGGCAGCCAACAATCCGGCGATGGTTGCCTGCTGGTTGGCCGCGACCAAGGCCGGCGCCGTGGTGGTCAACACGATGCCGATGCTGCGGGCCGGCGAGCTTGCAAAGATCGTCGACAAGGCCGAGATCCAGCTGGCGCTCTGCGACACCAGGCTGATGGACGAGATTGTCGCCTGTGGCAAGGACAGCCGCTTTCTGAAGCAGGTCGTCGGCTTCGACGGCACCGCCAACCATGACGCCGAGCTGGACCGGATCGCCCTCGACAAGCCAGTGCGCTTCGATGCGGTGGCGACCGGCCGCGACGATGTCGCGCTGCTCGGGTTCACCTCAGGCACGACGGGCCTGCCGAAGGCGACGATGCACTTTCACCGCGATCTCCTGACCATCGCGGACGGCTACGCCCGGGATGTGCTGGGGGTCACGCCCGAAGATGTGTTCGTGGGCTCGCCGCCGCTTGCCTTCACCTTCGGGCTGGGCGGGCTGGCGGTCTTCCCGCTGCGCTTTGGAGCGGCGGCCACACTGCTGGAAAACGCCTCGCCGCCCCACATGGTCGAGATCATCGAGAAATATCGCGCGACGATTTCCTTCACCGCGCCGACCGCCTATCGCGCCATGCTGGCCGCCATGGAGAAGGGCGCCGATCTTTCTTCGCTGCGCATCGCGGTCTCGGCCGGCGAAACCCTGCCGGCCCCGGTCTTCGAGGAGTGGGTGCGCAAGACCGGCAAGCCGATCCTCGATGGTATCGGCGCGACCGAGATGCTGCACATCTTCATTTCCAACCGGCTCGCCGACATGGCGCCCGCCAGCACGGGCAGGCCGGTAATCGGCTATGAAGCGAGGATCGTCGATGCCGAAATGAACGAATTGCCGCGCGGGACGGTCGGCCGGCTGGCCGTGCGCGGCCCGACCGGCTGCCGCTATCTCGCCGACGATCGCCAGCGCCTCTATGTCCAGGCGGGCTGGAACGTGACCGGCGATTCCTTCGTCGAGGACGAGGCCGGCTTCTTTCATTTCGTGGCCCGTTCCGACGACATGATCGTCTCCGCCGGCTACAATATCGCCGGCCCTGAGGTCGAGGCGGCACTGCTCGCGCACGCCGATGTGCGGGAGTGCGCGGTGATCGGGGCGGCTGACGACGAGCGCGGACAGATCGTCGAGGCCCATGTCGTGCTGGCGGAAGCTGTGCCGGCCGACGAGACGACACGCCGGCGATTGCAGGATCATGTCAAGGCCATGATCGCCCCCTACAAATACCCGCGTTCGGTCAGGTTTATCGACCAGTTGCCGAAGACCGCCACCGGCAAGGTCCAGCGCTTCCGGCTGCGAGATCCGCAATGACCGATTTTGCGGCAACCCGAGCGCTGTTCCATCTCCCGCAAGGGCTCATCTACATGGACGGCAATTCGCTCGGGCCCCTGCCGCTGGCGGCACGCCGGCGCGTGGCGGCGATGCTCCAGGAGGAATGGGGCGGCTTGCTCATACGCGGCTGGAACGAAGCGGGATGGATGGCCGAGCCCCGCCGCCTGGGCGACCGCATCGGCCGGCTGATCGGTGCGCCGCAGGGCAGTGTGATCGTCGGCGACACGCTGTCGGTCAAGGTATTTCAGGCGCTCGCCTCTGCGCTGGAACTCAGGCCGGACCGACGCGTCATTCTTTCCGACAGCGGCAATTTCCCTTCCGATCTCTATATGGCCGAGGGACTCGTCCGCATGCTCGACCGCGGGCACCAGCTCAGGATCGTCGCGCCAGAAGCGGTCGAGGATGCTCTCGACGAGAGCGTCGCGGTTCTGATGCTGACCGAGGTCGACTATCGAACCGGGCGCCTGCACGACATGCGCAAGCTGACGCGAAAGGCGCATGCGGCCGGCGCCCTGGCGATCTGGGACCTCGCGCATTCCGCAGGCGCGCTGCCGGTCGATGTCGAAACGGCGGACGCCGATTTCGCGGTTGGCTGCACCTACAAGTATCTGAACGGCGGCCCTGGCGCGCCTGCCTTCATCTATGTCGCCGGGCGGCATGCGGCTCTTGCGCGGCCGGCCTTGTCGGGCTGGCTCGGGCATGCGGAGCCCTTCGCCTTCGAACTGGGCTACCGGGCCGGCGCCGGCATCGAGCGAATGCGCATCGGCACCCCGCCGGTCATCGCCATGGCCGCGCTGGACGCAGCCCTCGACGTCTGGGACGGCGTGTCCATCGGGCATGTCCGCAAAGCTTCGACGGAACTCGCCGAACTGTTCATCGCCGGGGTCGAGACAGACTGCCCGGAGCTCCGGCTGGCCTCGCCCCGCGACGCCGTGCACCGAGGCAGCCAGGTTTCGTTTCGACATGAACAGGGCCTTGCCATCATGCAGGCGCTGATTGCCCGCGGCGTCATCGGCGATTTCCGCGCCCCCGACACGATCCGCTTCGGCTTCACGCCGCTTTATCTCGGGAGGCAGGAGGTGCTGGATGCCATCGCCATCCTTGCCGAGATCATGGCGAGCCGTGCCTGGAACCGGCCGGAATTCCGTCGAAAGGCGCTGGTGACATGAAGCACCGTTCGTGGAAAGTCGCGCCGGACGGCACCGGGACATCGCTCGAGGGCGGGATGTCCTATTCCGACTATCTGCATCTTGAACGGGTGCTCGACGCGCAACGGCCCCTGTCGGACGCGCATGACGAATTGCTGTTCATCATCCAGCATCAGGTTTCGGAGCTCTGGATGAAGCTCGCCATCCACGAGATCCGGTCGGCGATGCTGGCGATCCGCCATGATGAACCGGAACCGGCCTTCAAGATGCTGACCCGCGTTGCCCGGATCTTCGAGCAGCTGAACAACGCCTGGGACGTTCTGCGCACCATGACGCCCAGCGAATACACCGAGTTCCGCGGCTCGCTCGGCAGATCGTCGGGTTTTCAGTCGTGGCAATACCGGGCCGTCGAGTTCCTGGCCGGCAACCGGAACCCGGCGATGCTCGAGCCGCATGCCCATCGCGGCGAGGTCGCAGCAGCACTCGAGGCGATCCTCTCCGAGCCCAGCCTCTATGACGAGGCGCTTCTCTATCTCGGCCGCAACGGTTTCGACATCGGCGCCGACCAGCGGCGCGCCGACTGGCGGAAGACGCGCAGCGAGAGCCCGGAAGTGCTGGCCGCGTGGAAGGCCGTTTACGCCAGTCCCGGAAAGCACTGGATGCTCTACGAGCTTGCCGAGAAGCTGGTCGACTTCGAAGATTATTTCCGCCGCTGGCGGTTCAACCATGTGACGACCGTCGAGCGGATCATCGGCCTCAAGCGCGGCACCGGCGGCACGGCCGGCGTCTCCTATCTGCGCAAGATGCTGGAGGTCGTTCTTTTCCCCGAGCTGTGGAAAGTCCGGACCGAGCTGTAGTGAAAGAGAGGCAGCGGCGAGATGCACAGGATCCTGCAGCCTGACGGCTGGGCGAAGCCGGTCGGCTATTCGAACGGCATCAGCGCACGCGGGCGGCAAATCTTCGTGGGCGGGCAGGTCGGCTGGACGGGCGAGGGCCGGTTCGAAACCGACGATCTGGCGGGGCAGGTGAGGCAGGCCCTGGAAAACGTGGTCGGCGTGCTCGATGCGGACGGCGCCGGTCCCGAGCACATCGTATCGATGACCTGGTATTTCATCGACCGCGATGATTATCTGGCAAACCTGAAGCGTATCGGCGAGGCTTACCGCGACGTGATGGGCCGGCATTACCCGGCAATGGCCGCGATGCAGGTCGTTGCCTTGGTCGAAGAGCGTGCCAAGGTCGAGATCCAGGCAATCGCCGTGGTTCCCGACTGAAGGCTCGCCGATAAGGCGCTCCCGCCGCGCCACTTGATCTCGCAGGTTCGGCGAGCGACAAAAAGGAGGAGCTCACCTTTGGCAATCGCCGCCGATCCCGGCACGCGACATGGCCGACCGTGCAGGCTCTGACGACGCGGCCGGTGCCCTGCGACGCTCTCGCCGCAGG
>JAJFMR010000032.1:4148-18301 GCA_020696915.1 Rhizobiaceae bacterium
CGGAATCGAGCCTATTTAGAACTATTCCAGGAAAGCCGGATCAAGACCGGGGAGAGCGAGACCATGTTCATCCAGACCGAGGCGACACCCAATCCGGCAACCCTCAAATTTCTGCCCGGCAAGGAAGTCCTGGCAAGCGGTACCGCCGATTTTCGGGATGCTGCGGCCGCCGCCGCGGCATCTCCTCTGGCAGGCAGGCTGTTTGCCATTCCGGGCGTTGCCGGCGTGTTCTTTGGCTACGATTTCGTGACCGTCACCAAGTCGGACGGTCCGGAATGGCAGCATCTCAAGCCAGCCATTCTCGGCGCCATCATGGAGCATTTCATGTCCGGCGCACCGGTCATGGCGAGCGGCAGCCAGGCTGCCGCCGACCGGGCCGATCAGGATGGTGAATTCTACGACACGGCCGATTCGGAGATCGTGCTCACCATCAAGGAACTGCTGGAAACGAGGGTGCGCCCCGCTGTTGCCCAGGACGGCGGCGACATCACGTTCCGCGGCTATGAGAACGGCGTCGTCTTCCTGAACATGAAGGGCGCCTGCGCCGGCTGCCCGTCCTCCACCGCAACCCTGAAGCACGGCATCCAGAACCTGCTGCGCCACTTCGTGCCGGAAGTGCAGCAGGTCGAGCAGGTCTGACCCAGTCGGGGCCGCACGTCGCGGCGCAACAAAAAACCGGGCGAAGGGCCCGGTTTTCCGTTCTGGACGTCCGTGTTGCCGAGACGGTCCGCCTACCTGACGATGACCTTGGCGCCGACCGAGGTACGGTCGAACAGGTCGATGATGTCCTGGTTCAGGAGCCGGATGCATCCCGACGACATCGCCTTGCCGATGGAGTGCCATTCCGGCGTGCCGTGCAGCCGGTAGCCTGAATCGCCGCCCTTGTTGAAAAGATAGAGTGCTCTCGCGCCGAGCGCGTTCCTGGGGCCGGGCGGCTGGCCGCTGCGCCATTTTGCGAGTTCCGGCTGGCGCCTGATCATTTCCGCCGGCGGGGTCCATACCGGCCATTCCCGCTTGATGGCGATGCGCGCCGTGCCCTTCCATTCGAAACCCTCGCGGCCGACCCCGATGCCGTACCGCATCGCCTTGCCCCCGGGCATCACGAAATAGAGATGTTTCTCGCCGGTATCGACGATGATCGTGCCCGGTTTTTCCCTCGTATCGAGGTTGACCACCTGGCGGCGATACTTTGCGGGCACCTGGCCGATCGGGATTGCCGGGACCTGGTAGCCGAGGTCCCGCCGCGCCTTGTAGTCGCCGACGAACTGCGAACCGCCTGTCGTGCAGCCGGCAAGCGCCGTTACCAGGATGAGTCCGGCAGCGAACAGCTTGGATGTCATGCGCATTGGGTGGTCCCCAGCCCGGGCCCCGATTCGAGCCTCATTTTCGCCGCTATTCTTAAGAGCACCGCCTCCCCTGCCAAGCCCATAATGCCTGCCTGGGCCACCTCGGGCCCAGCTAGTCCGACGCTATGGCATTTCGGCAACAGCCATCACAGAAATGTGAAGCAGAATCAACGTATCAGCACCCGCCGAATGGGCGTCGGTCGTCGCGAGGACCGTTTGGCCATACCCGCCCGGAACAAACATGTTTGCCATCACGTTCGAACGACGCTGGGACCAAGCGGGCCGATTTGGCTTGCAAGCTGAATTGGGTATCGATGTCGATCACAGGCATGGCAGTCCGGCGGCCGCAAGACCGCTCCCTCACGCTCGTTCTCGTTTGCATCCCGCTGCTGTTTCTGGCGAGCGGCGTTGCCATTCGCTACCTCGCCTTCGCTGCCGGCGCACCCGACGCCTCGTTCGGCGACTATGTCTCGGCCATGTGCCGCTGGGACTGCGGCTGGTATCTGGGATTGGCCGAGCACGGCTACGAGCCTTTTCCGATGCCGGAGGGCAGGAACGTCGGGAGCTGGGGGTTCTTCCCGCTCTTTCCGGCGGTCGTCGCGGTGGTCCGCAACGCTCTCGATCTGCCGACGCTCCACGCCGCGCTGCTCGTCTCGGCGATTTGCAGCTACGCGTCCTGCCTGCTGGCCTGGCCCCTCCTCGAGAGAAACCTCCGCGCCTATGTCCTCTACTCGGCCTTCGTGCTGAGCGGCCCCTTTTCCTTCCACAACATGTCGGGGCTTACCGAGGGGCTGATGCTCCTGCTGATGACGGTGGTGTTCGTCGCCCTCAGGCGGTCGGCCTGGCTTAGTGCGGGACTTGCGACTGCCCTGCTGTCTGCCACCCGCTTGGTCGGGGTTTTCGCGGTGCTGGCGCTCGTCGTCGACATGTACCACCGGCACCGCAGCCAGGGCGGCACCCCATCGTCGTTCCTCCGCCATGTGCTCGCCCGGCCGGACCTCCTGCTTGCCATTGTAATCTCGCCCGTCGGTTTGTTTTCCTACATGCTGCTGCTCTACCTCACGGTCGGCGACGGGCTGGCCTTCGGCCATGTCCAGCGGGCCTTCGGGCGTGTGCTCGGCAATCCGGCGATGTATCTGTGGAACAATCTCGCAAATACGCCGCAAACCGGATGGTGGCCGACCGCCCACCAATGGAGCGGCCTTGCCGTCATTACAGGCCTCGGCCTGTGCGCCGTCCTGGCGTTCCGGAGGCAGTATGGTGCGGCGATATTCTGCATCGTCTGCATCGTGCTGCCGATCACCTCGGGATTGGCTTCGATCGTCAGGTACGTCGCCGCGCTGGTGCCGCTGACGACCACGCTGATGATGCTGCTGGCCGGGCGCGTGCTCTTCGTCCCGTCCCTCCTCGTGTTGCTGTGGGCCAGCTATTTCGTCACCCGCGCCTGGTTTGGAGGCTTCCTTGCGCTCGTCTAGAAAGCTTTCGACCCCGCGCTGGAGGCTACCGGCCTATGGTCTCGTCGCCGCACTGGCGGCTGCGGAAGCCACGATCCTGTGGCTCGCCCTCCACCCCAGGGTCCATCCCGACTATCGCGCCTTTTACATCGACCGCACCACGACGTGCCTGAACAAGGAGGTCGTCGGCACCTATCGTCTTGGGGAGACCGTTTCGTTTCGGCCGGACGGCGCGAAGCGGTCGAACCCCCTGAAAGTCTGCGGCTGGACGGGTGCAGCGGGCAACGGCACCCACTCCCGCGGGCATACCTCGATCTTGCGGATTGCGCTGGCCGATCCGCCGCCCGAGGGCCTGACGGGGACCGTCGAACTGGCTCCTGTCACCCGCCCCGGCGCCGGAGACCGGCAGGTCCTGATCTCCGTCAACGACGTGGAGGTGACGAGGGTCACGCTTGCGGCGCCGGAGCCCCGTAATGTGGTCTTCGAAATACCGGACTTCGCCGTCGAAGGATCGGATCGGCTCGACATCCGCTTCGATTATCCGAACCCGCTGCCGACCGGTCCGATGGCCAGCAATACGAATGACCGCGCCATCAAATTGTTGTCGCTGAGGGTCGCGCCGGGCATGGCTGACCAGCTGGTCGGCAGCCGGCCCCGCAACGGGATGTCCTTGCGGTGACGGAACTTTCCGGGACCGGGCGACTTCTCTCCGAAACAGGGAGAGCATCATGGCAAAAAGCGCAAATCTCGGCAAAGTCGCACTCGCAATGCTGGGCCTGCTGGCATTCCAGAACCGCGACAAGATCGGCGAAATGATCCGCGGCGCCGGGCAGGGCAAGGATCCGAACGATCCGCAGGGCGGCGGCCTGCTCGACCAGTTGTCCAGCGCGACGTCGGGAACCGCCATCGGCGATGTGCTGGACAGGTTCCGCCAGGCCGGCGCCGGGTCGAAAGTCGATTCCTGGGTGCGCAAAGGCCCGAACGAGCCGATCGAGGCGCGTGACGTGGAAAAGGCCATCGACGAGGAGACGCTCGCCTCGCTGTCGCGGCAGACAGGGCTTTCACGCGACGACCTGATCGCCAGGATCACCCGTGATCTTCCCGATGCGGTGGACAAGATGACACCGGAGGGCGAACTGCCGACCGGCTATCACGCGCGCGACGACGAGCCGACGCTGCTGGACGACCTGCCGTCTCGCGGGACTGGCCGCCCCGTCTGATACTTCGCCGACCGCCGGAGTTTGGAGCGCCCATCCGCCGACCAGGCGGCAGACCGGTCGACGCCGACCGGGCCGCCGCTTCAGGCCGGTCCGGGCCGCCGGTCTGTCCCCGCAAGCAGCGCCTCGACCTCGGGTAGCGCCGGCATGGAGGGCGCGGTGCCCGGCCTCGTTACGGAAATGCCGGCCACCGCACAGGCGAATTCGAGCGCTCGGACCGGTTCCATGCCGGCGGCAAGCGCTGCGGCAAAGCCGCCGTTGAAGGCGTCCCCGGCGCCGGTCGTCTCGAGCACCGGCCCCGCCCGGAAGGCAGGGAAATGCTCCGACCGCGCGGCCGAGTGCAGCAGCGCGCCTTTCTCGCCGAGCGTGACGATGGCGGTCCCGACGCCCAGCTCGAGCAGCCTGCCGGCGGCAATCCGCGCCTCGTCGATCGTCTCGACTTTCATCCCCGTCAGCTCTCCGGCCTCCGTCTCGTTCGGAGTGATGTAGTCGCAAAGCCCATAGAGCGCCGCTGGCAGTGCGGCTGCCGGAGCCGGGTTGAGGATCGTCGTGACGCCCGCCGCCCTTGCAAGCTCGAGCGCATGAAAAGCCGTGGCCATGGGCTGTTCGAGTTGTGTCACGAAAACGCCGGCCGAGCGGATCAGGCCGCCGTTGGCGTCGATGTCGGCCGGTGAGATCAGGGCTGCAGCGCCCGGGCATACGATGATTGCATTGTTGCCGGTGCTTTCCTCGATGAAGATGTAGGCAGCCCCGGTGTAGCTTTCCGGCGTCTCGATGACCTGCGCCTTGACCCCGGCTTTCGACCAAGTGGCCCGCGCCATCTCGGCAAAGGGATCGCGGCCGAGACGGGTGATGAAGGTCACGTCGGCGCCGAGCCGGCCCGCCGCGACAGCCTGGTTGGAACCCTTGCCCCCCGGACCGAGCCGGAAATCGCTGCCGAGCAGGGTTTCACCCATCCTGGGTGGCCGCGTCGCCCGATAGGCCGTATCGGCGACGAACACCCCGAGGACGACGACGGCTTTTCCGGCATTGCCCATCATGCCGGCTCCGCATCGGGCGCGACTACCCCCTTGCGGAATGCGAAGCAGCCATAGAAGCGCCGTTCCCCGGTCTGGATCACGCAATACGCTTTTCTGGCGCGTTCATAGAAGGCATAGCGCTCGATCGGCAGCATCGTCCAGGCGCGTCCCTCGGCAGCATCGATGACCTCCTGCACCTCGCGCTGCACCGGCGGGATTTCGTCCGGACTGCCGACGATCTCCATGCGCGCGGCGGCATCGTCGACGAAGCTGTCGAGCGGATACACGGACAGAATGGCGGCCGCCGCCTCGGCGCTGGTCGTATTGTCGATCCTGAGCAGCTTGCCCAGCCGCGTCTGCCGGGCGGTCGCATCGGACGGAAAGTTGGTGTCCGCGATGATCAGGTCGTCGCCGTGGCCCATCGCCCTCAGCGCGTAGAGAACATCGGCGTTGAGCAGCGGATTGATTCCCTTGAGCACTGCATCCTCCTGTTGCCGAACAGTACGTTTGCCGCGCCTGCCAATGTCACAGCCGCTTGCCGGTGGCGGGATCGAACAGATGTGCGGCCTCCGGGCGCGGCCTGAGCGTGAGCGTGTCGCCGGGCCGGAAATCGTGCCGTTCGCGAAACAGCGCCACGAAGCTCCTGTCGCCGAGGCGAAGCACCACCATAGTCTCGGAGCCGGTCGGCTCGACGACCGCAACGACGGCCGGGAAACCTTCGGGCGACATGTCGAAATGCTCGGGCCGGATGCCGTAGACGACCTCCTGGCCTTCGGCGACCGCCGGGCCGGCCGCGAATGGAAGCATCGTGCCGCCGACCTCGACGGCCGGGTTGCCGTTGCTGCGTACCACGCCGCGCAGAAAGTTCATCGCCGGCGAGCCGATGAACCCCGCCACGAACAGGTTCGCTGGCCGGTCGAAAAGCTCGAGCGGCCGGCCCGTCTGCTCGATGCGGCCGTCCTGCATCACGACGATTTTGTCGGCCATCGTCATCGCCTCGACCTGGTCGTGGGTGACGTAGACCGTCGTCGCCTTCAGCCGCTGGTGAAGTTCCTTGATTTGCCCGCGCATCTGGACGCGCAGCTTGGCATCGAGGTTGCTGAGCGGCTCGTCGAACAGGAAGACCTGCGGATCTCGCACGATGGCGCGGCCCATGGCGACGCGCTGCCGCTGGCCGCCGGACAGCTGGCGCGGATAGCGGGCGAGATACGGCTCCAGGTTGAGAATTTCGGAGGCTTTCCGCACGCGCTCGGCGATGATGCCGGGGTCGGTCTTCCGCAGGCGTAGCGCAAACGCCATGTTCTCGGCCACCGTCTTGTGCGGATAGAGCGCGTAGTTCTGAAATACCATCGCGATGTCGCGCTTGGCGGGCGGCAGATGGTTGACGACCCGGTTGGAAATCACAATTTGACCTCCGGCGATGCTTTCGAGGCCCGCCACCATCCTGAGCAGCGTCGATTTTCCGCAGCCCGAGGGACCGACCAGCACCACGAATTCGCCATCGGCGATGTCGATGTCGACGTTGCGCAGAACCTCCACGGCTCCGAACGCCTTGGAAACGCCCCGGATCGATACCTGCGCCATCGTCCCTCCCTTTCCGGCGAGCGTGAGGCTAGTCGGAGAGATTGGTCAAGTCCACATCCGCGGGCCGCGGCGGCGGTCCGGCAACACCTGCCGCGAGCGCGGGCAATTCCGTTGACTCGGCGGACGAGTTGCCGGAATACTGCCGGCGCTTTGCCAACGTTCTTGCCGGCGAGCATCTCGCGGAGGAGACGCTCAAGCCCGCCACTGCCGCTTTCGAAAGGCGGCATGGCGCGATGCCAGTCTGTCCTGGCCGGCTTGACGGGATGCGCCCGGCCCAAAGGTCAGCCTGGGAGGAATTTCGTCATGAAAGTGGCCATCTACAATCAGCTTGTGAGGGCGGGCGCCACCCGTCGTGAGGTGCTCAGGGGTGCAGCGAGCGTCGCCGCGCTTGCCGCGACGTCGGGCATGGGACTGGGGGCGCTGACGCGAAGCGCCGCGGCGCAGGCGGATCTGCGCGCCCAGATCCTGCAGATTCCGGGCGTCGGCAAGGGATCGCCGACGGACGCCGACTGGCAAAAGGTGGGTGAACTGTGCCTCGCGGGCACCAAGTCGAACGTGCAGCAAGGCGAGTTCGCGGGCGTCGAGCTTACCTTCATGGGGCTCAACAACCAGAACCTGCACAACTTCCTGTTCCGCGGCTTCCTGAAGCCGTGGGAAGCCTATACCGGCGCCAAGATCAACTGGATCGACCTCGCGCAGGCCGACTACAATGCACGCCTGCAGCAGTCGATCGCCACCGGCACCGTCGACTTCGACGTGATCGAGATGGGGGCGCCTTTCGAGGGCGACGTCTGTGGCAAGGGGCTTGCCTCCGAGATGCCTGATTGGGTGAAGCAGCTGATCGACATGGACGACTATGTCACCTACCTGAAGGAGCCGGTCGGCACCTGGGACGGCAAGACCTACCGCATCTCGATCGACGGCGACTGCCATACCTTCGCCTACCGCAAGGATTACTACGAGAATGCCGAGTTCGCGGCCGCCTGGAAGGACGGGGGCGGCGAGGGCGAATGGGCGCCGCCCAAGACATGGGCGCAGGTGCAGGCGCACTCGAAGTTCCTCAAGGGCAAGAAGGACCCGCTGACCGGCCTCGATGCGCACGGCTTCCTCGATCCGCTCAAGGGATGGGGCGGTTTCGGCTTCTATTTCCTCGAGGACCGCGCCGCGCCCTACGCCAAGCATCCCGACGACAAGGCGTGGCTGTTCGATGCGGACACCATGAAGCCAAGGGTCAACAATCCCGCCTTCGTCAAGGCGATCCAGGACGTCATGGACATCATGGACACGCAGCCCGCGGACCAGATCAACGCCGATCCCGGCACCACCGCGTTCCAGCAGTTCCTTGCCGGCACCGGCGGCATGCTCACCTGGTGGGGCGACGTGGGCTCGATGGCTCGCACGTCCGACACGTCGGTAGTCGGCGACGTCGTCGGCTTTTCTATCCTGCCGGGCGCCGACGAGGTCTACAATTCCAAGACCGGCGCGTGGGACAAGACGTTCAACGAGGCGCCGAACATGGCCTATATTGGCTGGGGCGTCTATGTCATGTCCCGCGTCGATTCCGACGAGAAGAGGAAGAAGGCTGCGTGGTCGGCGGCGGCGCATCTCGGCGGCAAGGACCTGTCGCTGTGGATGGCCGCCTATCCGTCCGGGTTCCAGCCCTACCGCAACTCGCATTTCGATTATGCGGAGTGGGAACAGGCCGGCTACGACCGCGCCTACATCGAAGACTATCTGGGTTCGAACGCCGACAGCTACAATCATCCCAATGCCGCGATCGAGCCGCGCATTCCGGGCATCTTCCAGTACTATTCGGTTGCCGAGGACGAACTGGCCAAGATCTATGCCGGGCAGTACAAATCGGTGCAGGAGGGTGCGGACGCCATCGCCGCGGCCTGGGAGAAGATCACCGACCAGATCGGCCGCGACAACCAGGTCAAGCTCTACAAGGCTTCGCTGGGCATGTGAGCCCGTCGCAACCTGGCCCCCGGCGGCCGGCCGCCGGGGGCTTCAGAGCTTGATGAACCAGCAGAGCCGTCATGTCTGAACAGGCCCAGGCCGCAGCGCCCCCGTCCGGGCTCGGCGCCTCGTTCGACTTCATCCCGGAGCGCCGCCGCCGGTCCGGCCGCCTGCTGGTGGCTGCGGCAAGCCTCGGCCTCGCCGGCGCGATCGTCTTCCAGTTCCTGCACGCCACCGGACGCATCCCGTACGGCTTCTCGAACTGGCAGCCTTTGATCTATGTGTATATCGCATGGGGCGTGGCGCTCGGCGCCGGCCAGGTGCTCATGCGGGGCGAGGACGGCCACCGCGCGCTGTTCGTGCTGCCGGCCGTGCTGTTCACCCTGGCGCTGGTGGTGTTTCCGACCTTGTTCGGCTTCTACATCGCCATGTCCGACTGGAACCTTTCGTCGCTGACGGGGCAGAAATTCAACGGCCTCGACAATTTCTGGCAGGCGCTCGCCGATCCCTTCTATCGCAATGCGCTCGCCAACATGGTGCTCTATGTGCTGGCGGTCCTCGTCGAATACGTCGTCGCCTTCGCTCTCGCGCTCCTGCTCAATGCGCAGATCCGGGCGCGAAAGTTCTTCCGGGTCGTTTTCCTGCTGCCGCTGATGCTGTCGCCGGTGGCGGTGTCGTGGATGGTCGGCAAGTCGCTGATGGAAAACCGCTACGGCCCGATCGCGAGCTTCGCCCGCTGGCTTGGCTGGGACAACCCGGCGTTCTTCACCAGCCCCTGGATCGCCAAGCTGTCCATCATGGCGATGGATGCCTGGACCTTCATCCCGTTCATGATGATCATGCTGCTTGCGGGTCTGCAGGCCATGCCGCGCGACGTGGTCGAGGCTGCGAAGGTGGACGGCGCCACGCCCTGGCAGGGGTTTTGGCAGGTCACTTTCCCGTTGATGCTGCCGGTTTCGGTAACGGCGATCGTGCTGCGCATAATCTTCAAGCTGAAGCTCGCCGACATCATCATCACGGTGACGCTCGGCGGACCCGGCGGGGCGACCGATTCCGTCTCGAGCTTCATCTACCGCGAATATCGCGACCGCTCGAATGTCGGATACGGGACCATGCTTGCCATGATCTACCTCGTCCTGATCGTCGTCTTCGTGACGCTGCTCCTGAAGCTTGCGAAGCGCTTCGTGCGCAGCGTCACCTGAACGGAAACAGCGGGAATGAGCGCCATCGAGGAACGGGAAGTCATAGGGGCACAGTCGCGGACGGCCTTTGTGGCGGGCCGCGTCTTCATCTATGCAGCGCTTTTCCTGTGGGCCTTCGTCTGCCTTTTCCCCCTCTACTGGACGGTGACGACGTCGTTCAAGACGGCTCCGAACGTCATGCAGGGCCACATCGTGCCGTGGCTGCAGTTTTCGCCCGACTGGCGCGGCTGGCGGTCGCTCGGGCTGTCGCCGGATACGATCTTCCAGACGTCGACCGTGCGCGAGGAGTTCCTGAAGCGCTTCTTCAACTCCGTCATCGCCTCGGTCGGCGCATCCGCGCTCGCCATCGTGATCGGCAGCCTCGCGGCCTACGGGCTGACGCGCTTCCGCTACAGGTTCTTCTGGTTCAGGAACGAGGACATCTCCTTCTTTTTCCTGTCGCAGCTGATCCTGCCGCCCGTCGTCCTGGCACTTCCCTTTCTCGTTCTCTACAAGGAATTCGGCCTGCTCGACACGCGCATCGGGCTGATACTGCTCTATACGCTGATGGTGCTGCCGATCGTCATCTGGATCATGCGCGACCAGTTCAATTCGATTCCCGTCGAACTCGAGGAGGCGGCGCTGGTCGACGGCCTGTCGGTCTGGGGGGCGTTCTTTCGCATCGTGCTGCCGATCGCTCTCCCCGGCATGGTCGCGGCCTTCATTCTTGCGCTGGTGCTGTGCTGGAACGAATATTTCTTCGCCGCACTGCTCACCTCGACCGACGCCAAGACCTTGCCGGTGATGCTGGCGAGCCAGACGGGCTCGCAGGGCATCAACTGGTGGGCCATGGCCGCGCTGGCCACGGCGGCTATCACGCCGCTCGCCGTCATCGGCATCGTGCTGGAGCGCTATCTCATCAAGGGGATGACCGCCGGCGCCGTGAAGTAGGGACCCGGGAGGGCCAGCCTCGTCGGGGCCTTGGAACCATCACGGTGAGCCTGCCGAACCATCATGGTGAGCCCGCCCGAACCATCATGGTGAGCCTGCCGAACCAAGCACGGCGCGCATGTGCTCCAGGATGAGATCGCGGCCCCGTCGGCCGGTTTCGGCCGAGGCATCCTTCGCCGTTACGGTATACCACGCCTTGTTCGCGCCGCATCGGTCCATGTCGACCGCCTCCGGACAGAGCGCCATCATCAGCGACGTCTCGCCGAGCCCCGCATGATCGAAGGGATAGTGCGAGATGATCTCCTGCGTCATCAGCGGGTGGACGTTGATCCAGTTGAACGGATTGTCGCCGGCCCCATGCAGGGCATAGTAATCCGCCATCTTCGCATTTCCCCACCACCCTTCGCCACGCTCCCTCTCGAGAAAACGGACGACCGCCTGGCGGCCGGCAAACCTGAAGGCCAGGTCCGTCGGCATGCCGGCCGAAAAGTTTTCGGTCTGGTGATGGATGAAGACGTGGATGTTGCGGAACCCGACGCGCAGCAGGCCGAAAAAGAGCTCTTCCGCAAACGGCGCCAGCCTCCCGGCATCGACCTGCACGGAGCCGTTTCCCTCCGGCGGCTCTACCGCATAGCTCGCGGCACCGTAGTGGAAGGGCGGCAGGATGACGAGGTCCATCTGCGTTTCCAGCAGATCGAGCATCCTGATGACGGCGAGCGTGTCCATGCCGACCGCCATGTGCTCGCCGTGATACTCGAGGACGCCCAGCGGCAGCACCACGGGCAGGTTTTCCGCGATCGCCCTGCGGATCTGGTGCGGCAGCATCAGCTCGTAGCGCACGCCTCTATTCCATGTTGGTGTGCCGGGCTCGCATCGCCTCGGGCGAGACGGCGAGCATCTCTTTCAGCTTCAGCACCATGACCTCGAACAGCACGAAGAGGGCGCCCTCGTAGACCGAGCCCATCGGCAGCACCGACGTCCGGCCGGCCCCCTGGTCGTCGGCCAGGGTCTGGGCGGGCACCAGCAGCGTGAAGTCGGCCATCCGCGCCGCGCTGCTTTCAGCTTGCGCGGTCAGCAGCAGCACCAGAGCCCCGGCCTCCCTGGCGATCTTCATCAGCGCCAGCACGGTCGATAGCTCGCCCGGTCCGGCCGTGACGAGAAAGACGTCGCCAGGCCCCAGTGGCGGCATGGTGATGTCGCCGACCACCGCCACCGGCAGGCCGAGATGGAACAGTCGCATGGCGAAGCCCTTCATCTGCAATGCCTCGCGGCCGCAGCCAAAGACGCCGATCCTCCCGCAGTCCACGATCATCCGGCAGGCTCGGTCGACGGCGGTCTCGTCCACGCGGGCGAGCACCCCGGCCAGTTCGTCGAGCGCCGCGCGAAATGGACTCTCGACGCTGTTCTCCATCATGACGGCTCCTCCCGTGAGTTGCTTGGTGTGGCCGCAGCGATTCTCGAACATGCGATGCGCGCTCGGACTGGGCGTCTCGGCCTCGATGCCGGCTGATGGTTCACTGGACGGCGTCCCGGTCGAGGCTGAAACCGGGTCCGATCGCCGCAATCCCGGCCACCACGAGCCTGGTGAGCGCTGCCAGGTCTCGCAGGTCGCAGACTTCGGTCGAAGAATGCGAATAGCGCATCGGGAAGCCGAGATCGATGGCAGCCACTCCCTGGCCGACCAGCTGGACGTAGGAACTGTCGGTGAGCACGCCGGTGTGGGCGCTTCGCTGCAGCGGGACGTCGATGGCCCGGCTCGTCTCTTCGAACAGCGCCACCAGCGCCGGATGCGGGATGGTGCCGTTGAGCGTGCCGCGCCCGTGGAAGGAATAAAGGCTCATCACCGGTCCGCCGCCGAGCCGAACGTCGCCGCGGTGGCTCATGTCCGGCGTATCCGTCGCGAGCAGCAGGTCGAGCTGTATGGCGATGTCGGGCTGCAAGGCCTGGGCTGCCGCGACGGCGCCGCGCAGGTTGAATTCCTCCTGCACCGAGAACACGAAATGCACGGTCGGCCGCCGGGCGGTTTCCATGAGCCGGCCGGCGACTTCGAGGACGACGGCGCATCCCGCACGGTCGTCGACGGACGTGCCGGCGATACGGTCCGCCGAGAGTTCGATCACGTTTGGCCGGTAGACCACGGGGGTGCCGACATCGATGCCCGCGGCAAGCACCTCGTCGCGGCTCGAAAAACCCGCGTCGATGAACAGCTCGGCATACGGCACGACCCTGTATTTCTCCTCCGGCGTGGTTGCATGGTGGCTCTTGCTGGCGATGACGCCGGGACGATCGCGTCCCTCGCCGCCGCACAGCAGCACTGCCTGCGACAGCAGCGCGCGCTCCGGAACACCGCCCAGCCGCTCCACCCGTATCAGGCCGTCCGCGTCGATCTTGCGCACCACGAAGCCGAGCTGGTCCATATGCGTGAACAGCATGACGGAGGGGGCTCCGGCCTCACCGGGCAGGCTGGCGATCAGGTTGCCGAGACGATCGGTACGGGTTGCAAGCCCGAGGCCGCTCAGCCGCCGCGCCAGGATGCGGCGCACCCGCTGCTCGTGGCCGCTGAGGCCCGGCGCCAGCATCAGCTCGACGAGAAGCGTCCGCAGCCGGGCCTGCGGATCCCCGCCGGGCTCATCGGCACCGTTCATCGAGCCCGCGCCGCGCGGGCCAGCCGCATGAACTCCGCCGCCCGGTCCGGGTCGACCGGGTTCCACGTATTGCCGTCGACCTTCAGCGACGACCCCACGATGCAGCCGTCCGCGACCCTCAGGACGTCCGCCACCGTTGCGTGTTTCACGCCGGTATTGGCGAGCACCGGCGTCGTGGGGAGTGCCTTCTTCACGGCGTCGAGGTCGCTGAGCGCCGCCGCTTCGCCGGTGATCTGCCCCGACACCAGGATTGCATCGGGAAGGCTCGAGAAAACCGCCGAGCGAGCACGGTCCGCCAGGCTGCGCTGGTCGAGCGACCAGGCGAATTCGGCCGAGACGTTGAACAGCATCGCCAGATCTTGCCGATGCAGCCGGTCCCTGTAGCGCATCGCCTTGCCGGCGTCCGGCGTCCACGGCCCCATGTCGGACGCGTAGCTGCCGGTGAAGATTTCCCGCACGAACCCGGCGCCCGTGGCGGCGGCCAGAGCGACGGAGGACATCGGATCCCACAGGACGTCGACCCCGAACGGCACTTCTATCTGGCTGCGCAGGACGCCGATCGCATGGGCCATCGCCGCTGTGGAAGCCGTGTCGACGGCAAATTGATAGGGCCGGTCGTTCTCGTTGCCGAACATCACGGCATCGAAGCCGGCCCGCTGCAGTGCATGGAGGTCGTTCGAAATCCCGTCGATGATTCCGGCGAGGCCGCGATCGGGATCGAAGAGAGGCGAGCCCGGCAGCGCCCCGAAATGCACCATCCCGATGACGGGTTTTTGCGTGCCGAAGACGCGCCTGAA
>JAJFMR010000329.1 GCA_020696915.1 Rhizobiaceae bacterium
CAGGATGCGTGGTTCGGAGCTTGGCCGGGACGATCTTTCCGGGAATGCGCCCGAGCTGCATGACCCAGGGCGCGGAGAGATCCGGGCTGACCACGACGGGAGGCCGTGAGACGTAGCGTTCGCCGGCCTGTCCCGGCGGAGCCAGGAAGGCGACCATGACGGCACCGGCCAGCAACAGGATTGATTTCATTCGGCTCCGTTCTCGAAAGAGTGTCACGACCGGACGGGGGAGGCCCGCCGCGGCGTGCTGGAGTGTCGGCGGCGGCAGCAACGGAAACGTAAATCGGAATGCCCGATGAGCGGAAAAGGCGTAAAAACGTCGGCCGTGGTTACCGGCCGGTTCAGGAATCTGGTAAAGGCGGCGTTAAACGGGACCAAGGTGGGGCAACGATGGAACAGCAGACCGGATTGCTGCGTGGAGCCGACGGCATCGTTCGCTGCGGCTGGCACGGTAATTTGCCGGATTACCTCGAATACCATGATTCCGAGTGGGGAAGACCGGTCGGGGACGACAACAGGCTGTTTGAAAAGCTCTGCCTGGAGGGGTTCCAGTCTGGCCTTTCCTGGCTGACCATCCTGCGCAAGCGCGGGAATTTTCGCGAAGCCTTTGCCGGTTTCGACATCGACCGGGTCGCCGAGTTTTCAGAAGGCGACGTCGAGATGATGCTCTCCAACCCCGGCATCGTGCGCCATCGCGGCAAGATCGTCTCGACGATCAACAACGCAAGACGCGCTCGCGAACTGCGCGACGAGACCGGTTCTCTCGCCGCGTGGTTCTGGCGTTTCGAGCCGGCCGCCGGCGAGCGGCCTCACACGATCGACTGGCCGACACTCAGGGCCATGCCGAAGACGGCGGCCTCCATCGCGCTGTCGAAGGATTTGAAGAAGCGCGGCTGGTCGTTCGTCGGGCCGACAACGGTCTACGCGTTCATGCAGGCAATGGGTCTCGTCAACGACCATCTCGAAGGCTGCGCCTGCCGGGCGCCGGTCGAGAAGGAGCGGCTCTCCTTCAGGCGGCCTTGAGTCCCGTTGGCTGAAGGGTCCTGGCGTGGCAAGCCGTCCGATCCCCGCGATTGCCCCGCTTGCAGCTCGAATCGTGACCGTCCCATGCGCGGGCATCCAGGCCTGCGCCGAATGAAACCTTGGTCACAATTTCTTTGGAAAGCGCGTCGATACTCGGAAACGATATTGGCAAGGGCTTGGTCGGGGAGGGTCTGGCTGCGGGGCGCATGCGCAGCAGAAGGGTACCGTGATGGCGATGCGAATCCGACTCCCGGGCGGAACGCTGAAGTTCAAGTCGATCCGCGAGTTGCGAACCAGGGAACGCGACCGCCTCGTGCCGGTGTTGCGGCTGGGAAGCCTTTACATCATCTGGTGGCCGGCGCATTTGGCGGACCACCGCGACTGATCCCGGCAAAGGGCGGCCGATGTCATTCAGGCGCGGCAGGTTGGCGGCTTGAGTCCTTGGCGAGCGCCTCGGGAACCTGGATATGCTTCAGTTGCGGAACGGGCGGCGCGGGGGGCCGGTAAGCGCTGTCCCGCGTCATGAAATAGCGCCTGCCGACGCATTTCAGCTCGAAAAGGTAGCAGCCATCCACCATGGTGCCGGTGCTTCGCACTGGCGTCTCGATGCGGACGCTGTGGTTCACGATCCAGCCGTCCCGAAGCAGTTCGCCGATGTGCTGATATTCGCAGAACGGCGACCGGAAGTCGTCGGCTGCGAGACGGGACTTCAGCAGTCTCTGGCAGTGAGCCCAATCGGAGGTCCTGTATTCATAACCTTCCCACACGGCCACGACCTTCTGATCCTGGGCCGACGCCTGCAGCACCGACAGGAAAGCTGCGACGGCGATCACGGTGCGCATGGCCCGGGGGACCTTTCACGTTGTGGTGGACCCCATTCTTCGCGATGCACGGAAAAGACGCAAGCAACGAGGAGCGCGCAGGTGTCCCGGCCAGCCCGTCGCCAGGGTTGGTGATCGTCCGTCCCAGTGCTAGCCTTGCCGCATGACCGCTCCAACCGCTACCGCGGGGATGCTGATACGGCGTCCGGTCCGCGAAGTCTTCGACGCTTTCGTGGACCCCGCAATTACCACGCGCTTCCTGGTTCACCGAAGGAAGCGGTCGACTCGTACCGGAAGCCGAGGTCCGATGGACCTGGAGCATGTATGGCGTTGCCACGGATGTCCGCGTGAAAGCCGTCGAACCCGATCGACGCATCCTCGTCGATTGGGACCTGCGCGACGACCCGACAGAAGTGGAGTGGACGTTCCATCCCCGATCGGATGGGACCTTCGTCGAAATCGTAAACCGTGGCTTCGGTGAGGGGGACGTTGCCAAGGCCATCGACAGCGCAGGCGGGTTTGCTCTGGTGCTCGCCGGAGCCAAAATCTGGCTCGAGCACGGCATCGAGCCGAACTTCGTTCTGGATCGCCATCCGGATGCCCGTGTGTCGCCGCCGGGAGCGGCCGCTCCCGGGTGAAGCGGGCCGCCTCCCCGCACGGCGCCTGTCCGATCGAGAGCCTTTACGCTTTTCCGGGAATCGCGGGAATGCTCGATCTTCTTCCGGACGCAAAATCACTCTTGCTGGAACCGTCTAACTCGGGCCGCGGTCCCGGTCCCGTCGGCCGGACACCCTGCGGACCTGCCCGACCACGCCTGCGAACCAGATGATCGTGCGGCGCAGCCGGCTTTTCCGGTTGCGTGGAACAAACCCGGCGGCCACCAGCATCTTGCAGAGCATCGAGACCGCTACCAGCGCGGCGACCAGCAGGAATGCTGCCATAACGAGCGTAGCGCGCAGGCCTACCTGTTCCATCTCACCGGACGATGCCTGGGCCAGCACGGCAGTCGCAGTCAGCGGATGGAGGATGACACTCGTGAGTACGACGCGCATCGCTTGCCTCCATCAGTCCGCCTGGATTCCCGGTCGCCAGGCGACGCGCCGGTCGGACACTGGTGCTGCCGCAGGGAAGCGCCCGAGGAAAACGCCGGCAATCATGTCGTGTTGCCAAAACGGTATTCGGTCGTCTGGCGATAGGTGTCGCCGGGCCGCAGCACGGCCTGCGGAAAATGGGGATGGTTCGGCGAATCCGGCCAATTCTGCGGTTCGAGGCAGATGCCCGCGAAAGGGCCGTACCGGCGATTTCCCAGTCCTGGAACGTCGCGCGCCACCTTGTGCCCCGCATAGAACTGAATGCCGGGTTCGGTCGTCCAGACCTCCATGGCGAGGCCGGAGCGAGCGCCGCGAAGCGTGGCGACCCGCCTGCATGGCTGCTTCGACAGACCGGGACACCAGTTGTGGTCGTATCTCAATTGTTCTCCGCCGATTTCCCGGCGGATCGGGCGGGAAACCCGAAAGTCGAAGTCGGTGCCCTCGACCGACGCGATGCGGCCCGTCGGGATCATCTCCTCGTCCACGGGCAGGACATCTCCGGCATCGATCTGAAGCAGGTGGTCGAGCGCCTCGCTGGCCCCGCCGTCGTCGAGGTTGAAATAGGAGTGAAGCGCGAGATTGCAGAGCGTCGGCCGGTCGGTGACTGCGCCGAGTTCACAGGACAGGATGCCGTCCGGCTTCAGGCGATAGGTGCAAGCGATGTCGAGATTGCCCGGGAAGCCCATCTCCCCGTCGGCGTCCCGAAGCGTCAGCGTGACGAAGTCCTCGCCCACGTCGCCGATGGACCAGACGCGCTTGCCGATGCCCATTGCGCCGCCGTGAAGCAGGTGCTTGCCGAGGAAATTCGTGTCGCCCTGACATGCTTTCCCATCGATGGTGAATTTGCCGCCGCCGATGCGGTTGGCGAAACGGCCGGCCACCGCTCCGAAATAGGGTGAGTGGGCCGGATAATCGTGGAAAGAATCGAAGCCCAGCACGAGGGGCGCCGGGTGGCCGTCGATGCGAAGATCCTGGATCACCGCTCCCCAGGTAATGATACGGGCCTCCAGACCCCCGCCTCCAATTCGCACCCGGCGCACCGGCTGGCCGTCGGGAGCGACGCCAAAGGGTTCTGGCCCGGCCATCAGGCGTTCTCCAGATGGGCCAGGACCCTGGCGGCGATCAGTTCGGAAACCCGCACATTGGATTCGGCCGTGACCCCTGCCACATGCGGGGTGAGCAGGAGATTGGGCAAGCCAATGAATTTTGCGCCGGCCTCCGCCGAAAGCGGTTCCTGCTCGAAAACGTCCAGCGCCGCACCGCCGAGCCGCCCCTCGCGAAGGGCAGCGGCCAGGCCGGCTTCGTCGATCACGCCGCCACGCGCGGCATTGATGAGGATCGCGTCCTTCTTCATCGAACGGAGTTGCGCGGCCGCGATCATGTGGCGCGTCGCTTCGGTCAGCGGCACGTGCAGGCTGACGACGTCCGAGACCTCGAGGAGCCCGTCGAGCGAGACGTTGCGCGCCAGCCGCCACGCCGGATGGCCCGAGTCGAGAAGCGGATCATGAGCGACCACCGACATGCCGAGCGCGCCGGCGCGCCCGGCGACTTCGCGCGCGATGGCGCCCAGGCCGACGAGGCCCATCGTCTTTCCGGCAAGCTCCCGGCCGATGGCCTGCTGGCGCGGCCAGCCGCCGGCGGCGACCGCCGCAGTCGCCGTCCAGGCGCCGCGCAGGAGCATCAGAGCAGCCATCGTGACATACTCCGCAACTGAAAGGTCATTCGCTCCGGCGGCGGGAAACACGGCGATGTTGCGGGCGAGGCAGGCTTCGAGGTCGATGTTGTCCAGCCCGACGCCGAGCCGGCCGACGCAGGTAAGCCCCGGCGCCGCGGCGAGCAGATCGCCGCGCACCTGTGTCCGGTTGCGCACTATCAGTGCGCGCGCATCCGCCAACAGCCTGGCAAGGTCCTCTGGCCGGTCGACCAGCGCCGGATCGTAGATGGTGTCGTGCCGCGCCTGCAGCCGCGCGACGGCGGCCCCGTCCATGAATTCGGTGATGACGACAGCGGGCATCCTCGTTCCCTATCTGAGCTTCGGTTCCGGCGGATCCGTCACCAGGTCGGCAGCCGTGACATGCGCATCGGCATGGTGCTGCAGCAGGGAGGCCGGAACCGCCGACGTGACGGGACCGTGCAGCAGCTTGCGGAGGATCGCGCACTGCCAGGCGCGATTGAGATAGATTCGCACCTTGCGGCTCCCGAGTATCTCCTTCATTCCGACGGTGATGGCGAGTTCCGGGATACGGTCGATGTTGCCGCCGGCCGCGGTGATCGAATTGACAAGCCGTGTCTCGCGCGACAGCCGTACGACACGGGTCGGCAATTCGGCGAACGCCGCAACATCCATCGTCTGACCCGGTTCGGGAGGATCGTTGAAGGCCAGATGGCCGGTGATGCCGACGCCGCCGAAGCAGACATCTACGCCGCCAAGGACGGATATCAGCTCGCCTGTCCGTTCCGGACGCGCCGGCTCGGGGAAATGGCGGGCCTCGCGTGGCGGCGCCAGAGCTGGATCCAGCCTTCCGTAGAAGTTGCGCTCCATATGGGCGCGGAAACTGAGCGGATCCGACATCGGGATGAAATCGCTTCCGTCGGCGGTGAGATACTCGTCCATGTTGACGATGACCAGGTCCGACAGGCTGACGCCCTCCCGGTTGCAGCGCTCCGCCCACAGCTCGAACTGGCCGACCGGACCCACCGGCACGATGAAGACCACTTTGTCGCGCCCGGCGGCCTTGGCGGCGCGGTATTCCTTCATGAGGTCGCCGGCAAACCGGGCGACGAGCTGCCGATCGTCGGCCACCACCTCGAAGGGAATGGCCGAGCCGCGGCCCACCTCCGCCTTGGAAATCGCCAGCGGGTCCGGCGCCGCGGATTTCCAGCCGTTGCTCATGCGGCGACCTCGATCAGCCGCTCGCTCTCGGCGTCGAACAGATGCATCTTGGCGACATCGACG
>JAJFMR010000330.1 GCA_020696915.1 Rhizobiaceae bacterium
GTTGCCGCCGGCGATCCGCCGCCCCACGTCACCGAACCCGGATCTGCCTTGTACATCTCCATAAGCTCACTGATGGAGTCGATGCCGGAATCAGACTTCGTCACCAGCAGTTCCCATTCACCCGCGAGCAGCGCCAGCGGCGTGACATCGTCCATAGAGACCGGCGTCTTGTTGGAGATCGGGAAAAGCACGTGTCCGGCGCCCTGCGTGAGCACGGCATTGCCGTCGCCCTGTTTGGAGCTGATGAACTGCGCAAAGGCAACCATGCCCCCGCCACCGGCAATGTTGACCACCTGCGGATTGGCGACAATGCCCTCCACCCGCAAGGCCTCAGCGACGGCGCGAGCGACGGAGTCCTGGCCGCTTCCCGGTCCTCCAGGGGCAACAAATTCAAGCTTGTCCATCTGGGCAAAGCCTGGCCCCGAAAATGCAATTATGGCGACTGCCGCCAGAGTGGCGCGAAACAAGTGTCGAGACATCTTCCAATCCTCCCTACTGTTGAGATTTACGTCGAAGCTGCGCCGGTGGCGGTCTTGCTGTCTGGCGCTACCGGCGCCGGAGTTGCGGAGCCTTCGCTCCGCAAACCATGGGAGCCGTCCCGAAGGTTGGAGCCCGTCCCCGCAGTGCGCGATGAACGGAAGGCTTCAACCAGCTCGAAACCGGCATCATGGTATTTCTGCTCGGCGGCGAGCTCTCTTTCGAGGCCGACGAGTTCGTAGTACTCGGACAGCGGCATGAGGGCGTCCTCGACCCCATCGAGGCCGTTGTCGAGGCGCACCTGCCGCATCACGCGCGATACGGCCTGCGCCGCTGCGAAGATGGCAAGCGTCGGCAGCGTCACGCCAGCGACGCCAAGCTCGTTGAGGCGGTCGAAGCTGAGGCGCGGACTGCCCGCTGCCTGCGACATGATGCCGATGAAGGGGCACGGCACCTCGCCAACGACGCGGGTGATCGCCTCCGGAGTGTCCACGCCCTGCGGCCGGGCGAGATCGGCGCCGGCTTCCAGAAAGAGGTGGCAGCGCTCGATGGCATCGTCGAGTCCGTTGACGTCGGCGGCGTCCGTCCGGGCGATGATGACGAGATTGGCGTCCTGGCGGGCGTCGAGCGCGGCCTTGATCTTCGCGACCATCGGCGCGGCGTCGATCACAGACTTGCCGGGCAGATAGCCGCAGCGGTTGGGAAAGTCCTGATCGCTGATCATCAGTCCTGCCACGCCGGCGCGCTCCAATGCCCGCACCGTCTGGCGGACGTTGAGCACATCTCCGAAGCCGGTATCTGCATCGACTGTGACAGGAATCTTTACCGCAGCGGCGATGCGCGCGTAGTGCTCGGCATAGTCGCGCATATTCGATTGGCCGATGTCCGGTCCGCCGAGCATCGAGCCGACGGCGGCGTTCCCGCCTGCGACCAAAGCGCGGAATCCGCTCGCCTCCGCGATGCGTGCCGAAAGCCCGTCATAAACGCCCGGCAAGACGAGCAACTCCGGCGCCGCGATGAGTTCTCGGAATTGCCGCCTCACCGTCATGAGGTCTCCTCCCTGCGGAACAGGCTTCATGCGACCGTGCCCCCGGATCGAGCAGCCTCGCTCCGCCGCCGCAACCATCGATAAAGCGGGGGGCCGAGGAACAGCGAGAAAGTCAGCAGGAGGAGGCAAAGCGAGACCGGCCGCATGAAGAACACCGAGGGATCTCCTTGGCTGATGGCGAGTGCCCGCCGCAACATCAGCTCCAGCATCGGCCCGAGAATGAAGCCAACGACGCAGGGCACGATCGGCACGTTCAGCATGCGCATCCCGAAGCCCATCATGCCGATCAGCCAGAGCATGCCGATATCGACCACGTTGTTGTTCAACGTGTAGGCGCCCAGTGTCGCGAAGCAGAGGATGCCGGCATAGAGCCAGGGCTTCGGCACCTTGAGGAGCGATACCCAGACGCCGACCAGCGGCAGGTTCAGGAGCAGCAGCAGGACATTTCCGATGTAGAGGCTGGCGATCAAGCCCCACACGAGATCGGGATTAGAGTCGAACAGGAGCGGCCCTGGCCGCAGCCCGTACTGCTGGAAGGCGGCGAGGAGAATCGCCGCGGTGGCCGACGTCGGCAGTCCCAGCGCCAGGAGCGGCGCCAGGGCGCCGGCCGCGGAGGCGTTATTCGCCGCCTCCGGGCCGGCAACGCCCTCTATGGCGCCATGACCGAATTCCTCCGGATACCTGGAAAGACGCTTCTCTGTCGCGTAGGAGAGCATCGTCGGAACCTCGGCGCCGCCGGCTGGCAGCGCCCCGATCGGGAAGCCGAACAAGGCGCCGCGGAACCAAGGCTTCCACGATCGGCTCCAGTCCTCACGGCTCATCCATAACGAGCCGGCGATGGCGATCACTTCCGCCTTGCTGCTGGAACGCCGGGAGACGACGAAGAGCGTCTCCCCCACGGCGAAAAGTCCGACCGCGACGATCGTCACGTCGATACCGTCGAGAAGTTCCATGATGCCGAAGGTGAAGCGCGGTTGCCCGCTCGTCGGATCGAGGCCTACGGCGCCGAGCAGGAGGCCCAGCGCCAGACTGGCGATGCCCTTCGTGATGGAGCCGGACATCACCGCTGTGACGGCGGCGAGCGCCAGGACCATAAGCGCGAAATACTCGGGCGCGCCCAGCATCAAGGCGACCTTCACCATCAGCGGTGCAACGAAGGTAAGCGCGATGGTGCCGAGCGTTCCGGCGATGAACGAGCCGATAGCCGCTGTGGCGAGGGCCTGCGCACCCCTGCCGCGCCGCGCCATCTGGTTGCCCTCGACAGCAGTCATCATTGCCCCCGGCTCACCCGGGGTGTTCAGCAGGATCGATGCCGTGGAGCCGCCATACTGCGAGCCGTAGTAGATCCCGGCGAACATGATGAAGGCCGCGGTCGGGTTGACGTTATAGGTCAGCGGCAGCAACAGCGCGACCGTCGTCGAGGGGCCGAGCCCGGGCAATGCGCCGATTGCTGTTCCGATGGTAACTCCGACAGCCGCCCAGAGGAGATTGTAGGGGGTGGCCGCGACGGTGAACCCGTGAAGCAGGGCTGCGAGTGTGTCCATGCCCTAGCCCTTCGGAATGCGCAGGGGTTGGCACCCAAAGGCCGGCGGTCGCCAGACCGTGGAGATTCCGGCGGTCACAGCAGACCTTCCAGCAAGTAGCCGGCGGGCAGCCTCAGCTGGAGGCCATAATTGAAGAGAATGTAGGTGCCGCAGGCAAGGAGGAATCCGAACAGGAGGTTGAGCAGCATGCGCCTTTCGTCGAAGGCGAACGCGCAAACGGCGAAGCTGATGGTCGCCGCCGGTATCCAGCCGATTTGCCGTATCACGAAAAGCTGGAAGATCAGGGTCGCGGAGATCAAAACGATCGGCAGCCACTGGACAGGATCGTCGCTCCCGCGCTCCGCCGATGCCCTCGAGAAAGCGTCTCCGATGATGGCGATGCCGCTCAGGAGCAGTAAGGAGGCAATCAGATAGGGGACCGTGCGCGGGCCGACATTGTCGTAGCTGAAGCCGACAGTCAGCTGGCTGGTAAGCGCAATGATCCACAGTGCGAGAACTGCCAGCCCGACCCCGAGTGCCGCCTCGGAAGGCTGTCGCATCCGCCTCCACATGTCGTTCCCTCCGACCGCGCCTGTCCTTGTTGTCAGAACGCCGATCCCGCGTGGATTCGGCCTCTTCATTGCAGCGTCCACGCGACTTCCACGTTCATTCCCACACTTCAGGATGCAGCCCCTGAACGTCTTATCCTAAGCTGCGGCGACCTTCTTCGTCGGCCCGGTCTCCGAGAGCCGCCCATTGGCGCGCGGATCGTAGAGACTGAGCGACTGCTCGTACTTTTCCAGCTGGTCGGGGTC
>JAJFMR010000331.1 GCA_020696915.1 Rhizobiaceae bacterium
CTCGTCCGGGGCGAGATAGAGCAGGTCTGGCGCGGCCGGCTTGTAGGGCACCGCGTCCTTCAGCGAACCACCGGCCTGCTGCCGCCGCGCCTCGTAATAATCGAGGATGACGGCGTGGCGCTCGTCGAGCGCCTCGCGCGCCAGATGGTCGAGAACCACCGGCGCGTCCGGCAGGTAGTCGAAGACCGTGTCCAGACGCTCGTAGTAGAAGGGCAGCCAATGCTCCATGCCGGCGAAACGGCGGCCCTCGCTGATTGCAGTGTACAAGCCGTCATCCCGCGCGGGCGCCCCGAATGCCTCGATATAGCTGCGCCGGAAGCGGCCGATCGTTTCCGGCGTCAGCGTGACCTCGGTCATGGCCTGCAGCGCGACGTGGCGCCGCTGGCCGGTCGTACGCTGGGTCGCCACGTCGAAGGCGCGGATCGACTCCAGCGTGTCGCCGAAAAAGTCCAGCCTGACCGCTTCTTCCGCCCCGGGAGCGAAGAGGTCGAGTATGCCGCCGCGCACGGCGAACTCGCCGACCTCGCGCACCGTCGGCACGCGCTCGAAACCGGAGGTGTCCAGGCGCCGGATCAGCTCGTTCATGTTGACCTGGCTGCCCGGCGCCGCCCGAAAACCTTGCGCCGCGATGATCTCCGGCGGCGGGACGCGCTGCAGCAGCGCGTTGGCGGTGGTCAGCACGATCGCCCGGTGCGGCTCTTGCCTCAGCGCGGTCATGCCGAGCAATGCCTCCACCCGACGCGCCGAAGCATCTGCCCCCGGCGACACCCGGTCATAGGGCAGGCAGTCCCAGGCCGGAAGTTCCAGCACCGGGATTTCGGGGGCGGCAAAGGCGAGCGCCTCGACGATTGCCGGAAGCCGCTGACCGTCGCGGGCCACGAAGACGAGCGGCCCGTCCGGCGCCGTTTCCAGCGCCGCCGCGGCGAGCGCGAAGGCTTCATAGCCGTCGGCGACGCCGTCGACGAGGAACTGGCCCGGCCGGCCTTTCGGCAGGCCGATGGCGTTGATCAGACTGGATTGCTTCATGTTCAGGCGGTCGCGGATCGGCTGGCAGGCCGCGCGGCCATTATCATCTTCAGCAGTGCCGTGTGGACTTCGGGAACGGGCATTTCGCCGGTGACCCAGGACAGAAGGTCGGCATCCTGGATTTCGAGCAGTCTCTCATATTGGTCGAGTTCGGCTTCGTTCAAGTCACCGATTGCAGCGTCAGCGAAAGAGCCGAGCACGAGATCCATCTCGCGAATGCCGCGGTGCCAGGAACGGAACAGAAGCTTGCGCCGGCGCGCGTCCAGTCCTTCCGCCGATCGTGCCGTTCCGCTCATGTCGCAGGGATCCCGTGGAGAAGCGGCATATAGAACGGCCATCCGCGAATGTCAGCCTTCGATGAAGGAGGGTGGGCGGCCTGCCCGCCCACCCCCGGCGGCGGGACGCCGCCGCTCCGGGCAAACGACCGCGGGAGGGGCCCAACGCCGCGAGGAGGTCATGCGCGGCACGCGGCTCCGATAAGTGTTCGTGTCGTTTCCGCTGACGCGGACAGCCGGAAAACGAAACTGGCGCAAGGGTGGGAGTACCCCTTGCGCCAGTCCTGCGCGGCCCCTCAGTCCTCTGTCGCCCGCCCCGATGATTCGCCGCTGACCCAAGGTAAGCTCCAGCGAAGAAGGGGATCAACACGCCACAAGCCGAATGCGCAACAAACCTGGGGACAATTGTCCGCCGGCTGCATATCAATGCGGAAGAGCTTGCATCAATCGCCATTCACCATGCGACCTTCCCTCCTCGACCCGCTCTTTGCTCCCGTCGCTTCCATCGAAGGCGTCGGGCCGAAGGTCGCGGGGATGATCGCCAGGGTGGTCCCGGCCGACCTCGGCGATCGGCCCGCCCGCGTCGGTGACCTCGTCTTCGTGCTGCCGCACTCGGTCATCGACCGCCGCAACCGGCCGGGCATCGCGTTTGCCGCGGCGGGCTCCGTGGTGACGCTCGACCTGCGGATCGACCGCCATCAGGCGCCGCCACGCGGCAACAGGTCGGCCCCCTACCGGGTATTCGCGCATGACGATACCGGCGAGATCGCGCTGACCTTCTTTCACGCGCATGGGCCATGGCTCGAAAGGACGATGCCGGTCGGCGAGCATGTCGTGGTCAGCGGCAGGATGGAATGGTTCAACGGCCGCCCGTCCATGGTCCACCCGGATCACATCGCGCGCGCCGACGCAGCGGAAAGCCTGCCGCTGGTCGAGCCGGTTTACCCGCTGACGTCAGGCCTCTCCGCCAAGGTCCTGCGCCGCGCGATAGGTCAGGCCCTTTCGCGCCTCCCTCCCCTGCCCGAATGGCTGGACGAAGACACGATGCGCAGCCAGTGCTTTCCGTCTTTCGCGGCGGCGCTCCAGGCCTTGCATGGCCCGGCCGAGCCGCCGGACGTTTCCCCCGAGGCCGCCGCCTGGCGGCGGCTTGCCTATGACGAGCTGCTCGCCGGGCAGGTGTCGCTCGCTCTGGTGCGGTCCCGTGCGAAACGGCTATCGGGTCGACCGCTCGGCGGCGACGGCCGCGTCGCGGCTGCGCTCGTGCAGGCTTTGCCATACCGGCTGACCGGCGCCCAGCAGCGAGCGGTTGGCGAGATCCGCGCCGACCTCGAAAAGCCCGAGCGCATGCTGCGGCTCCTGCAGGGCGATGTCGGCTCGGGCAAGACGGTGGTGGCGCTGCTGGCCATGGCGCAGGCGATCGAAGCGGGCGGCCAGGCGGCGCTGATGGCGCCGACCGAAATCCTCGCCAGGCAGCATCTTTCGACGCTCGAACCGCTGGCCGCCGCGGCAGGTGTCAGGATCGCCATCCTGACCGGCCGCGAAAAAGGGCGCGAACGGGCCGCCACGCTGGCCGGGCTCGAAGACGGTTCCGTGGATATCGTCGTCGGCACGCATGCGCTCTTCCAGGAAACGGTCCGCTTCCGCGACCTCGTGCTTGCCGTAGTCGACGAGCAGCATCGCTTCGGCGTCCACCAGCGGCTGGCGATCAATGCCAAGGGCGACGCCCCCGACATGCTGGTGATGACGGCGACGCCGATCCCGCGCACGCTGGTGCTGACCGCCTTCGGCGACATGGACGTCTCGCGGCTCACCGAGAAGCCAGCTGGCCGCCGACCGGTCCGCACCGTCACTCTGCCGCTCGAGCGCCTGGACGAACTCGTCGGCCGGGTCGGCGAGGCGATGGCCGGCGGCCAGAAGGTTTTCTGGATCTGCCCGCTCGTAGAGGAATCGGAGGAGGCCGGGGTGATGTCGGCGGAAGATCGCCACGCCGCGCTTCGGCGGACTTTTGGCGAGTCCGTCGGCATCGTGCACGGCCGCATGAAAGGCACTGAGAAGGACGCTGCGATGCGCGCCTTCAAGGAGGGCGGGACCCGGCTGCTCGTGGCGACGACGGTCGTCGTGGTGGGCGTCGACGTGCCAGACGCGACGATCATGGTGATCGAGCACGCCGAACGGTTCGGCCTGGCGCAGCTGCATCAGCTGCGCGGCCGCGTCGGGCGGGGCAACCAGCCGTCCTCATGCGTCCTGCTCTACAAGGAGCCGCTTGGCGACACGGCCAGGCAGCGGCGGGCGGTGATGCGCGAGACCGAGGACGGATTCAGGATCGCCGAGGAGGATCTGAAGCTGCGCGGCGAAGGCGAGCTGCTCGGCACCCGCCAGTCCGGCACGCCGGGCTTCCAGGTGGCGCGGCTGGAATTCCATTCCGATCTCCTCGAGATCGCCCGCCGCGACGCCAGGCTCCTGCTGTCGCGGGACATGGACCTCGCCTCGCCGCGCGGCGAGGCGATCAGGCTGCTGCTCTATCTGTTAGGCAGGACCGAGGCCGTGCGCCTGCATCGGGGCTGGCATCGCCCGCGCCCCCATCGCCCGCGGGTGACGGGACGAACGTGATGGGGCACTGCCACCGTGCTATCGCCATCACTGGCGACGAAGCCTACTCGGCAGCCTCGCTACGCGTCGGGACGCCCTCGACCAGTGTCGCCTCGGGTGGCAAGGCGAGCTTTTCCGGAGGCTCGGGAGTGACCAGCCCGCCCGAGATCAGGATCTTGGCGGCGTCCTCGACGCTCATGTCGAGGGGAATGACGTCCTCCTCCGGTACGTAGAGCAGGTAGCCGGTGGTGACATTGGGGGTTATCGGCCGGAAAACGGCAATGGTGCGGCCATGCCGCGCGTCCAGCTTCTCGTTGATCTCCGATTCCTGCTGCTTGGCTATGAACACGATCGACCAGGCGCCGCGCCGCGGATACTCGAAGAGGCCGACCTTGTTGAACAGCTCCTGCCGGTTGGCAAGCACGGTCTCGAAGATCTGCTTCAGCCCGCTGTAGATGGTGCGGACCAGCGGCATCCGGTTCAGCACCCGGTCGCCATAGGAGACGATCGAGCGGCCGACGATGTTGGCGGTGAGGAAGCCAACCAGCGTGATCATGACGAGCGCCACGATCAGCCCGAAGCCCGGAACGGCGAAAGGCAGGTAATTGTCGGGGTTGTAGACCGACGGGATGTAGGGCTTCACCCAGGAATCCACCCAGCGCACGAAGGACCATGCGAGATAGGCGGTAATGGCGACGGGGGCCGTGATGACCACGCCGGTCAGGAAATAATTCCGGAGGCGCGTCATGGCCGACAGCGAAAGGGCGGGGTCACTCATGCAAGGGGCGGTCGATCGCGCATCGAGGTCTGTCGATCGTGCACTGCGCCGGATTTTAGCGCAGGCGCACGACGGCTCAACGTCAATCTATCCGATCGGACCGAAAATTCTATTCCACGGTCACCGATTTCGCGAGATTGCGCGGCTGGTCGACGTCGGTACCCATGAACACGGCCGTGAAGTAGGCGAGCATCTGCACCGGCAGCGCATAGATTATCGGGGCGATGATGTCGGGCACGTCCGGAAGCACGATCGTCTCCATGGCGTCCACGGTGGCGGCGGCGGCTCCCTTCCGGTCGGTGATCAGGATGATCCTGCCGCCGCGCGCGGCGACCTCCTGCATGTTCGACACGGTCTTCTCGAAGACCCGGTCATGCGGTGCGATCACGATTACCGGCATCTCCTCGTCAACCAGCGCGATCGGTCCGTGCTTCAGTTCGCCGGCGGCGTAGCCTTCGGCGTGGATATAGGAGATTTCCTTGAGCTTCAGGGCGCCTTCCATGGCGAGCGGATAGCTGGTGTCGCGGCCGAGATAGAGCACGTGCCGGTAATGGGCGAGTGCGCGCGCCACCTTCTCGAGTTGCCCGTCGAGCTTGAGAACCTGGCTGGCATAGCGCGGCGCCTCGGAAAGGCTGCGCACCAGGCCCCGCTCCTGCGCCGCCGAAATGGTCCCGCGCGCCTTGGCCGCCGCTACTGCCAGCGAGGCGAGCACCGACAGCTGGCAGGTGAAGGCCTTGGTGGAGGCGACGCCGATCTCGGGCCCGGCGAGCGTCGGCAGCGTGACGTCGGCTTCCCGCGCGATCGTCGATTCCCGCACGTTGACAATGGCGCCTATCGGTACGCCTGCATTGCGGCAGTAGCGAAGCGACGCCAGCGTGTCGGCGGTTTCGCCCGACTGGGAAACGAACAGGGCTGCGCTTTTTGGCTGGATCGGCATTTCGCGGTAGCGGAACTCCGAGGCGATGTCGATGTCGACGGGCAGCCGGGCATAGCGTTCGAACCAGTACTTGCCGACGAGGCCGGCAAGGTAGGCCGTGCCGCAGGCCGAAATGACCAGCCTGTCGAGGCCGGCGAAGTCGAAGGGCAGGTCGAGCTTCCGCGACACGCCGCTGGTGAAATCCAGGTAGTGCGCCAGCGTTTGCGAAATCACCTCCGGCTGCTCATGGATCTCCTTCTCCATGAAATGCCGGTGGTTGCCCTTGTCGACCATGAAGCTGGTGCCGACCGACTGGCGGCGCTGCCTGTCCACGGGCGCCCCGGTCATGTCGTAGATCTGGGCGCGGCTGCGCCTGACGACCGCCCAGTCGCCGTCCTCGAGATAGGTGATGGACCGGGTGAACGGCGCCAGCGCGATGGCATCGGAGCCGATGTACATCTCGCCGTCGCCATGGCCAACGGCGAGCGGCGGGCCGTTGCGCGCCGCCACGATCAGATCGTCGTCGCCACGGAACATGATGGCCAGCGCAAACGCTCCCTCGAGTCTCTTCAGCGCCCGGTACGCGGCATCCACGGGCTGGGCGCCCTGCTTCAGCTCCCGGGCAACGAGATGAGCCACCACCTCCGTGTCGGTCTGTGACTCGAAC
>JAJFMR010000332.1 GCA_020696915.1 Rhizobiaceae bacterium
GATCAACCACGTCCACTGGGCGACGACGCGGCGGCGCCGCCTGCCGGGCCTGATGGCGTTCGCCTGCGACCATCGCTAGCACCTCGAGTCGGCGGCGGCGAAGTCCGGCGCGGTTATCTCGCGCATCGCCGGGTTCAAGGTGCTCGCCGTGAAGGCAGCGGCACGCGTCGCGAAGGGCCGCGAGGGTTATGGCATGCTGCTCGATGAGACGCACGGCCGCCACGCCATGTTCGAATTTGCCAGGCAGGGTCTGTCGTGGCTTGGCCGGCCCATCGAGCTTCCCGGTTCACGGCCGCTGCGTTTCGAATCCAGCCAGGATGCTGGCTCGCAACTGGTCGAGTGGCCGGTCGGCCATTGCGTCAAATGCCTGTGCTTCTATCATCCCGACGACCCTCCTTCCCTCAAGGCCGAGCAGCAGGAGAAGCTCCGCGCCCTCTTCGACGCAGCACGAAAAGTCGGCCGCGAGCTCATGATCGAGATCATCGCCGGCCGGCACGGCAAGGTCGGCGGCGACACGGTGGCGTCGGTGCTCGGCGAACTCTACGGGCTCGGCATCAAGCCCGACTGGTGGAAGCTCGAGCCGCAGGTGTCGCCGGATGCCTGGGGCGGGATCGAGGCGGTCATCGCCCGCAACGATCCGTGGTGCCGGGGCGTCGTCATGCTCGGCCTGGAAGCGCCGCAGCGCGAGCTCGAGGGGGCCTTCGCGACGGCGGCCGCGTTCCCGATCGTCAAGGGTTTTGCGGTGGGCCGCACCATCTTCGCCGATGCCGCCGGAAAATGGCTGGCGGGCGAGATCACCGACGAGGCGGCGATAGCCGACATGGCGAGGCGCTTCGAGGGTCTCAGCGAGGCATGGCTTGCCGTGCGCGGCCGGAAGGCGGCATAGAGAGAAGGCGAGCATAGCATCAGGGGAGGACCAAAAATGGCAGAAAGAATCATCCGCCTGACCATGGCTCAGGCGCTGACGCGCTTCCTAACCCGGCAGATGACCGAAATCGACGGGAGCAAGGTGCCGCTGCTGGGCGGCGTCTGGGCGATCTTCGGTCACGGCAATGTCGCCGGCATCGGCGAGGCGCTTTATGCGTCGCGGGAACGCCTGCCGACCTTCCGCGCCCACAACGAGCAGGCGATGGCGCATGCCGCGATCGGCTTTGCCAAGGCGAATTTCCGCCGCCGTTTCATGGCGGCGACTTCGTCGATCGGTCCCGGCGCCCTCAACATGGTCACCGCCGCAGCGGTCGCCCATGTCAACCGGCTGCCGCTGCTGCTGCTGCCGGGAGACGTCTTCGCCAACCGTATCCCGGATCCGGTGCTGCAGCAGATCGAATCCTTCGGCGACGGCACGGTCTCGGCGAACGACTGCTTGCGCCCGGTATCGCGCTATTTCGACCGCATCACGCGGCCCGAGCAGATCGTCCCGGCGCTCGCCCGGGCCATGCAGGTGCTGACCGACCCGGCCGAATGCGGCCCGGTGACGCTGTCGCTCTGCCAGGACGTGCAGGCGGAAGCCTGGGACTATCCGACCAGCTTCTTCGAAGAACGGACCTGGAACATGCGGCGCCCGCGGCCCGACAGGGACGAACTCGGCGCGGCGGCAGCCGCGCTCCGCGCCGCCAGGAGGCCGCTTGTCATCGCCGGAGGCGGGGTGCTCTATTCCGGGGCGTCCGACGCTCTACGCGGCTTTTCGGAGGCCGCCGGCATACCCGTCTGCGAGACGCAGGGCGGAAAGTCCGCGCTGCCCGACGACGCGCCGCTCAACATGGCGGCGGTCGGCGTCACCGGTACGTCGGCGGCTAACCGGCTTGCCGCGGAAGCCGACCTGGTGCTGGCGGTCGGCACGCGGCTGCAGGATTTCACGACCGGGTCGTGGGCACTGTTCGGGAACCGGAACAAGACGATCGTCGGGCTCAACGTGCAGTCCTTCGACGCCGGCAAGCATCGCGCGCTGCCGCTGGTCGCCGACGCACGCGAGGGCATCGAGGCGCTCGCAGCCGCCCTCGGCGGTTACCGGGCGCCGGAGAGCTGGACCGAGGAGGCCATCCGTGCGAAGGCCGGATGGAAAGCCGAAGCCGCAAGGGCGACCGCGTCGACCAATGCGGCGCTGCCTTCGGATGCGCAGGTGATCGGCGCGGTGCAGCGGGCGATGGGCGCGGACGTCACGCTCGTACATGCCGCCGGCGGGCTGCCCGGCGAACTGCACAAGCTATGGGAGGCCGGGGCGCCCGGCTCCTATCATGCCGAATACGGCTTCTCGACGATGGGCTGGGCTACGAGATCGCCGGCGGCCTCGGCGTGAAATTGGCGAGGCCCACGCAGGAGGTGGTCGTGATGGTCGGCGACGGCTCCTATCTGATGCTCAACTCGGAGATCGCGACCTCGGTGATGCTCGGGCTGAAACTGACCATCGTGCTGCTCGACAATCGCGGCTTCGGCTGCATCAACCGGCTGCAGATGGCGACCGGCGGCGCACGCTTCAACAATCTGTTCGAAGATGCCAGCCACGAGGTGCTGCCCGACATCGATTTCGTGCAGCATGCGGAAAGCCTGGGCGCCATCGCCGAGAAGGTGCCGTCGATAGCCGGGCTCGAGACGGCCCTCGCAAAGGCAAGGGCAAATACCAGGACCACCATGCTGGTGATCGATACCGATCCGCTCCTGTCGACCGAGGCTGGCGGCCACTGGTGGGACGTGGCGGTGCCGGAGGTCAGCGAGCGGGAGGAAGTCCGTGCAGCGCGCAGCGCCTATGAAGAAAAGCGGCGGCTGCAGCACGTCGGCGACTGAGGACGGAAGAAGGCGGACGATTTGAAGGATCACGAGCATCCGTTCTTCCGGCCGCTGTGGCGGCGCATTGCCGTTACGGCGGTATGCGCGGTTTGGACGGCCGTCGAATTCGCCGCCAGTTCGCCGTTCTGGGGCGTGATCGCGCTCGGTTTCACCGGCTACGCGATCTGGCAGTTCTTCTATCTCCACAATCGGCCGGAAAGCTCGACCGGCCCCGACGGCAAGGAGTGAGGCGGCGATGTCCAGGCTCTTGGTGAAGCCCTCGGCAGGCAGCGGCCATGTCACGGCAGTCACTCCGGAGACGGCCGGGTGGCGCCATGTCGGCTTCGACCTCTACCGGCTGAAGCCCGGCGAGGCGGCGGCGGCCGCGACGGCGGCGCGCGAAGCCTGCCTGGTGCTGGTCGGCGGCAAGGCCGCAGTCACGGCCGGCGGCCAGGATTTTGGGGAACTCGGCGAGCGCATGTCGCCATTCCAGGGGAAGCCGTGGTCCGTCTATGTGCCGGAGGGTTCGGGCTGGAAGGTGGAGGCCACGACGGAGCTTGAGCTCGCCGTGTGCTCGGCGCCCGGACTGGGCGGCGGCCTGCCGCCGCGGGTGATCGCTCCCGGTGCGCTCGGCCAGGAAGTCCGGGGCAAGGGCACCAACACACGCTACGTCACCAACATCCTGCCGGAAAGCGAGCCTGCCGATTCTCTGCTCGTCGTGGAGGTGATCACGCCCGGCGGACACACGTCGAGCTACCCGCCGCACAAGCATGACCGGGACGACCTGCCGCACGAATCCTGCCTCGAGGAGACCTACTACCATCGGCTGAACCCGCCGCAGGGCTTTGCGTTTCAGCGCGTCTACACGGACGACCGGTCGCTCGACGAGGCGCTCGCGGTAGAGAACGGCGACGTGGTGCTGGTGCCCCGGGGCTATCATCCCTGCGCCGCATGCCACGGCTACGATCTCTATTATCTCAACGTCATGGCGGGGCCGAAGCGCACCTGGAGGTTCCACAATGCCGTCGAGCACGAGTGGCTGATGAAGTCGTGACAGGCTTGCCCTCAAAAACTCCGGGATTGCCGCCGCGGCCGGCAGTCGAGACGCCTTGCCAACGGCCGCCCCCCGGCATTGGCGGCAAGGCGATGGACGCCACCACCGAAACCACTGTCCGGTATCATGCGCGGGGCGCCGGATTTCCCTATGGTGCCGAAGCCGCGTGACGAACCGCACCAGACATGCCGGTCCGGAACAGCGTGAACAGGAGAATTGTGATGAGCAGGATTGCAGTGGTGACCGGAGCCGGGTCGGGCGTCGGACGGGCGGTGGCGCTCGGGCTGCTCGGCGCCGGCTATGGCGTGGCGCTCGCCGGGCGGCGGCGGGCCGAACTCGAGGAAACGGCGGCTGCAGCACACGGCGGCGAGGCCCTGGTGGTGCCGACCGACGTCACCGACGAGAAAGCGGTGGCTGACCTCTTCCGCGCCGTCGAAGATCGGTTCGGGCGCGTCGACCTTCTCTTCAACAATGCGGGCCGCGGTTCTCCCCCCGCCCCGATCGACGAGGTGCCGGTCGAAACGTGGCGGGCCGTCGTCGACGTCAACCTGACCGGAGCCTTCCTGTGCGCGCGGGAGGCGTTCCGGATGATGCGCCGTCAAGGCGGCGGCCGCATCATCAACAACGGATCCATTTCCGCGCACGTGCCAAGGCCGCTGTCGGTCGCCTATACGTCCACCAAGCACGCGATCACCGGCCTGACGCGGCAACTGGCGCTCGACGGCCGCACCCTCGGCATCGTCTGCGGGCAGATCGACATCGGCAACGCCGACACGCCGATGACGGCGAAGATGAAAGAGGGCGTGCTGCAGGCAGATCTCGGGCTCGCCGTCGAGCCGGTCATGGATTCCAGGCATGTCGCCGAGGCCGTCCTCTACATGGATGGCCTGCCGCTCGACGCGAACGTGCTGTTCATGACCGTCATGGCGAACGGGATGCCGTTCGTCGGTCGGGGCTAAGGCATCGAACCGAAAAGTGCTTCGGCTTTTTGAACCGAATCCGATGCGAAGCAGGAAACTGCAGCGGCCCGGCGCGTCCAGCGCCTGCCGCCGCAGGCCTTCATGCGGCAGCCCGGACAGGTACGATAAATGATGGCTGAAGCCGGCACGCGATGCATGTGGATGCGCGGCGGCACGTCGAAGGGCGCCTATTTCCTGGCCGCGGATCTGCCGGCGGAACCGGCCGAGCGCGACGCCCTGCTCCTGAAGATCATGGGCTCCCCCGACCCCCGCCAGATCGACGGAATCGGCGGCGCCGACCCGCTGACGTCCAAGGTCGCAGTGGTGAAGAGATCGGAGCGCCCTGGCGTTGATGTCGATTATCTTTTCCTGCAGGTCTTCGTCGACAAGGCGGTGGTCACCGGCGCGCAAGGGTGCGGCAACATCCTGGCTGGCGTCGGCCCCTTTGCCATAGAGCGCGGGCTGGTCGCCGTGCGAGGCAACGAGACCGACGTTGCCATCTTCATGGAAAACACCGGCGAGATTGCTACGGCGACGGTCACGACACCGGCGGGAGAGCCGGTCTACGAGGGCAACGCCACGATCAGCGGCGTTCCCGGAAGTGCTGCGCCGATCCCGCTGGCCTTCGAGGGCATCGCCGGCTCGACCTGCGGGTCGCTGCTGCCCACCGGAAACACGGTCGACATGATCGACGGCATCGCCGTGACGCTCATCGACAACGGCATGCCGGTGGTTGTGCTGGCGGCCGCGGACATGGGCATCACCGGCGAGGAACGGCCGAAGGAACTGGAAGCCGACGGCCAGTTGAGGGCGCGCCTTGAAAGAATCCGCCTCGCCGCCGGACCGATGATGAACCTGGGTGACGTGTCCTTGAAATCGGTGCCCAAGATGACGATGGTGGCGCCCTCACGAGCCGGCTACGCAATCACCACCCGCACCTTCATCCCGCATCGCTGCCACGCGACGATCGGGGTGTTCGGCGCCGTAAGCACGGCAACTGCTGCGCTTTTGCCGGGCTCGCCCGCCTACAGGGTCGCCGTCATTCCCGCCGGGAACCGCAAGACCGTCGCCGTCGGGCACCCGGAGGGGGAAACGTCGGTGGTGCTCGATACCGAAAACGGTACGGTGCTTCGCACGGCCATCCTGCGCACCGCTCGCAAGCTGTTCGACGGCTTCGTCTTCTGAATTGTCGGCGGACCGCCGCCCCGGCAGTTAAACCAAAGACGCATCGTTTTGCCGTGCGCCGAC
>JAJFMR010000333.1 GCA_020696915.1 Rhizobiaceae bacterium
CCCACCAGCCGCCCCTTTCGCAGCACGCTCACCCGGTCCGACTGCATCACCTCCGCCATCTTGTGGCTGATCAGCAGGACCGGGATCCCGTCGTTCTTCAGGCGTTCGATCACCGCGAAAAGGCGGCGCGACTCGTCGGGCGTCAGCACCGCCGTCGGCTCATCGAGGATGAGCATTCTCGCGCCGGTGAAGAGGACCTTGACGATCTCCACCCATTGCTGCCCGCCGACCGAGAGTTCGCCCACCGGAATCTCGGGATCGAGCGCGATGCCATAGGAATGGCAGATCGAGCGGATGCGCGACCGCGCCCCGGCCCGGTCGAGGCGCCATCCCGAGCCCGTGCCGACCGCGATGTTCTCCAGCACCGTGAAGCCCGGCACGAGGACGAAATGCTGGTGCACCATGCCGATGCCCGCGGCGAGCGCATCGGCCGGCGAGCGCAGGTGGACGGTCTTCCCGTCCACCCTGATCTCGCCGCTGTCCGGGTGATAGAGGCCGTAGAGGCATGACGACAGCGTCGACTTGCCGGCCCCGTTCTCACCGAGCAGGCAGTGCAGCTCGCCTGGCTCCACCTCGAGCGAGATGTCGTCGTTGGCGACGAGTTCGCCAAAGCGCTTCGTGAGGCCAATGACGGAAAGCCGGGGTGTTCCGCTCGTCATCGCGGCTGACCGTTCGAGCGATGCTGCCGGGGTCCTCAGTTGGACTTCGGCTCGTCGAGGTTCAGGTCGATTTTCCTGGCGCCGCCCTTGATGGCCTCGGCCGTCTCGGCGGCGAGGGTCTTCACGTCTTCCGGAAGCTTGGCCTCCCATGCCGGATTGATGACCAGCTCTCCCGACCCTTCCTGCCAGGTGAACCATTTCGGCTCGGTGGGGGCATCGAAACCGGCGTCCGTCGTCTTGACCTTCCACCACTCGTCGATGATCCAGTTGATGTGCGGATCCCATTTCACGATGGTCGACGCGACGATCGACTTGGGCGCGACCTTCGACATGTCGACATAGTTGCCGAAGCAGCCGATGCCGCTCTGCTCGCAGACCTCGAAGGCACCCGACATCTGGTAGATCATGTCGGCGCCTGCCGCGATCTGGGCCGAGGTCGCCTCGTTCGACTTGGCCGGGTCGAACCAGGACTGGATGAAGGTGACCTTCTGCTTCACCTCCGGATTGATGTCCTTGGCACCGGCGAAGAAGGCGTTGATCTGGTCGTTGGTGTCCTCCGCCGGAAAGGTCGATACGGTGCCGACAACGTTCGACTTGGTGAGCTTGCCCGCCAGCTGGCCCATCACAAAGGCCGGCTCGTGCGCATGGATGAACACCCAGTAGGCGTTGCCGCCGAGGCCCTGATTGCCGGAGCCGCTCATGACGAACATGATGTCGGGAAACTCGTCCTTGAGCTTTTCGATCGCATCGACATACGCGGTGTCGCCGAAGAGAATGTCGTATTGCCCGGTCTCCGCGTACGTTCGGAAGACCTGCTCGGCATTGTCGTAGACGTTCTCGGTGTAGTTGACCTCGATCTCCAGGCCATGCGGCTTCGCGGCGATGACGCGGTCCATGGAACTCACGAAGGAGGCCTCCCAGGGCGCCTCCTTGCCGGCAGAAAGTATTCCCGCGATCTTGAGCTTCGTCGGATCCTCGGCATGGGCCAGGCCCATGGCCAGGAACGTCGCTCCGATGGCCGACGCTGCCAGAACTGTCTTCAGCATTGTTCCTCTCTTTCTTCCTCTGTTGATCGAAGCGGCTTTGCGTCAGGGCCGCATGACGAGCCGCGCAATCTTTCCGTTCAGCTTCCGCCCGCCCTTCCGGCACGGCCATCGGAGGCCTCTTGCAGCGGATCGACGACCTCGAGCTTCACGCAATCGATCACCCCGAGATCGGTGATCGCGAAATCCGGAATAGCCGTTATCTGCAGCACGAACATGTACATGAACGGCCACGGCAGCGTACAGCCGAGCGCCCGGGCGGCGTCGTCCAGTTCCTGTTCCTTCTTCGCCATCTCCTCCGGCTCGATGTCGGAGACGATGCCGCCGACCGGCAATGGCAGGAAGGCCACGATCCTGCCGCCGTCCGCAACCGCCTGGCCGCCATTGTGGGAGATGATGTGGTTGATCGCCAGCGCCATGTCGTCGGGATTGGTGCCGACGCAGACGATGTTGTTGTCGTCGGGAGCGGCCGACGTGGCGAGCGCGCCGGAGCGGAGGCCGAAGCCCGAAGCGAAGGCGACCGGACGATTGGAGGTGCGGCCGTAGCGCTCCACCACGGTGAGATACTGGACGTCCCTTGATGGATCGGCTTCGACCAGGCCGTTCTTCACCGGCAGCACGACGTCCCGCCGCTTGCGTACGAAAATCTGGTCGGGGGTGACGGCAATCGAAAGCGCCCTCGTGGCGTTTTGTCCGGGCTCTGCCGCCTGCACTTCGAGATCGTGGCGCGACACGGGCGAGAGCTTGAACGTCTCGCGGACGAGCGCGCTGCGGGCCGGCGGCGTCAATTCGCCGATGAGTTTTCCGTCCCGCGCGGCGAGCCTTCCCTTGGCGATGACGGCAGCGGCGCGGAAATCTTTGAGGTCCCTGACGAGCAGGATGTCGGCGGCCAGTCCGGGCGAGATGGAGCCGACCTTCTGGCCGATACGGAGCGCCTCGGCGCCGTTGATCGTCGCCATCTGGATCGCGGCCATCGGCTTTATCCCCATGGCGATCGCCATGCGGACCATGTTGTCGAGATGTCCGCGCTTCAGGATATCGCTCGCCACGACGTCGTCGGTGCAGAAGCTGATCCGGCTGGTCGCCTCGATCCCCATCTCGGTGACGATGCGCAGATTCTTTTCCAGGAAATGCGAGATGGAGGATTCGCGGATCACCACATGCATGCCGTTGCGCAGCTTCTCCAGCATCTCCTCGGCGGTGTAGCTCTCGTGGTCGGAGCGCACGCCGGCCTGCAGGTAGCTGTTCAGGCGATTGCCCCGGCACATCGGGGAGCAGCCGAGAACCGGCAGGCGGCTCTGCTCGGCGATCTCGATCGCCTGCAGCACGTGGTCGTCCATCGTGTCGACGAATTCGCGCACCGTCTCCCAGATGCCGATGCATTCCGGCCAGGAATGCGTCGCCCGGTGGTCGTCCGGCCCGAAATAGTAGCCGACATTCGAGCGCGGCAGCGTGTAGGGCGTCTTGCAGGGCGCGCCCCAGAAGATCTTCAGAGGCGTGCCCCGGGCCTCGTCGAGGAATTCGCGCGCGCCTTCGAGACCTGCCACGACCAGTATCTGGTCGAGCCCGGAAACGATCGACGTGGTTCCGAGCGGCACCACCGCCTTGGCGAAGCTGGTGACCGACAGCTTCGAGCATTCGACATGGAGATGCCCGTCGATCATCCCCGGACAGAGGTAATGGCCGGTTGCGTCGACGATTTCCGTGTCGGGGCCGCGGTATTCCGAGACGTCGGCGGCAACCGCGACGATGCGGTCCTTGTAGACGGCGACGTCGGCCGGGTAGATCTCGGCGGATGCAACGTTGACCAGCGTGCCGCCGCTGACGATCATCGTGGCCTTGAGCTCGGCGCGGCCGGCGCGGATGAATTCGCGAATGTCGGTCAACCCCGGACTCTCCTGTCGGTGGTCGGTCTGGCGAGCTGCCCGGACAGGACTCTGCGCCGTTCGAGCAGGCGCTGCTCTTGCCTGACGCCATCCTGTCGAATTACGTTTGTCTATGCAAACGGGCGTTTCCCGCCCCTTTTGGACATTTTGTTCAAGAATCTGGACGATCAATGGATCTCGAAGCGGTCGACTACTTCATCAGGGTGGCGGAAGCGCAGTCGATGTCGCATGCCGCGAAGCTCTACGGCGTGCCCAAATCCAGCCTCGCGCCGAGTTCCTGGAACATGCGCAGCGCATCAAGGAGAGTTGCGAGGGAGCGCAGGCCGCCGTGGCCGAGGTCCGGCACGAGATCGCCGGCACGCTGAGAATCGCCTCGACGGGCGAGTTCGGCACCTCGTTCACCTCCGAGCTGCTCTTCGCGTTCCGCCAGAACTACCCGCAGATCGCGGTGGAAGTCATCTTCCTCTCGCTCGGCTACTTTCTCGCTCCCGAGCGTCATCAGGCGTTCGACGGTATCTTCTACTGGGGCGAACCGGCCAGCGACGACTATATTGCTCGCAAGCTCGGCGAAGCCGCTTTCGCGCTCTACGCCAGCCCCCTTTATCTCGAGCGGCACGGCGCCCCGCAGACGCCGGCCGATCTCGATGCTCACAAGGCCGTCGCCTTTCGCGAGCCGAACCGGCTGCAGTCCTGGCACCTCGAATCCGGCGGGCAGGCGGCCGAGCACGCGCCTTCCGCGCTATGCGCGGCAAACGACTACTGGATGCTGAAATATTTCGCCGTGGCGGGGGAGGGCATCGTCTACCTCCCGGCCTTCTTCACCGAGATCGAATGCATGAATGGCGATCTGGTGCGGGTGCTTCCCGACTGGCAATCCGTGCCGATCTCCATCAATCTGCTCTATATGCGCCGCCGCTACGTATCGCGCAAGTTCGCGACCTTCGTGGACTTCTGCCTCGAATATTGGCGCCAGCGCGCCAGCTACAGCACGCCGCGCTACTGCGTCGAGATCGTCCGCCCGCCGACGGCGCCACAATGGAGGAAAAAACCATGATCAGCGCCTGGTCGGAAACCGCGCCGCTTCTCGTCGACGTTGCCATGGGACGCGCGCCGGCCGACATGGTGATCCGCAACGTGCGCTGGGTGAACGTCCACTCCGGGGAGATCATCCCGCACACCGACATCGCCATTGCCGCCGGGCGTTTCGCCTTCGTCGGCAAGGATGCGGGCCATGCGATCGGCGACGGCACCGAGATCATCGACGCGGAGGGCCGCTACGCTGTCCCCGGCCTCTGCGACGCGCACATGCATGTCGAAAGCGGCATGGTCACGGTGACCGAATTCGCCCGCGCCGTCATTCCGCACGGCACCACCTCGATGTTCATCGACCCGCACGAAATAGCCAACGTGCTCGGCCTGGAAGGCGTCAGGCTGATGCATGACGAGGCTGCGGGCCTGCCGGTCAACGTCTTCGTGCAGATGCCGAGCTGCGTCCCGAGTGCGCCGGGTCTGGAGAATGCCGGCGCCAGCCTCGGCCCCGCGGAGGTCCGCGAAGCCATGTCGTGGCCCAACATCATCGGCCTTGGCGAGATGATGAATTTTCCAGGCGTGGTCGGCGGCGATCCCAGCATGCTCGAAGAGATCGGCGCCACGCAGGCTGCGCAAAAGACGGTCGGCGGCCACTACGCCTCCCCCGACCTGGGACTTCCGTTCCACGCCTATGCCGCCGCCGGTCCCGCTGACGACCACGAGGGCACCAGACTGGAGGACTGCATGGCGCGCGTGCGCCAGGGCATGCGTGCCATGCTGCGGCTCGGCTCCGCCTGGTACGACGTCGCCGCACAGGTCAAGGCCATCACCGAGCTTGGCCTGGATTCACGCTACTTCGTGCTGTGCACCGACGACAGCCATTCCGGCACGCTCGTCCATGACGGCCACATGAACCGCGTGGTGCGCCACGCGATTGCCCAGGGCCTGAGACCCGTCACCGCCATCCAGATGGCGACGCTCAACGCCGCCGAGCATTTCGGCCTCGAACGGGAGCTGGGCTCGATCGCGCCCGGCCGCCGTGCCGATCTCATCCTCACCTCGGATCTGCCTGCACTGCCGGTCGAGACCGTCATCGCCCGGGGTCAGGTGATGGCCCGGTCGGGCAAGCTCGCCGCCGAGATCGCGCCATACCGGTATCCGGCTTCGGCGATGGACACGGTGAGACTCGCCAGGCGGCTCGTGGCGGCCGATTTCGACCTCGCCGCGCCGGATGGCGCAAACTCGGTCACGGCGCGCGTGATCGGGGTCATCGAGAACCAGGCGCCGACCCGCGCGCTGGAGCGCCGGCTTGCCGTGTCGGGCGGCGTCGTCGACATGGACCCGGCGGCGGACGTCTGCCAGATCGCCCTGGTGGAGCGCCATCGCGGCAGCGGCACCGTCACCAACGGCTTCGTCTCCGGTTTCGGCTATGACCGCCCCTGCGCGGTCGCCAGCACGGTCGCGCATGACAGCCATCACATGATCGTCGTCGGCACCGACAAGGGCGACATGGCGCTCGCCGCCAACCGGCTGGGCGAGGTCGGCGGCGGTGTCGTCGTGTTCGCCGGCGGCCGCGAACTGGCGCTGGTC
>JAJFMR010000334.1 GCA_020696915.1 Rhizobiaceae bacterium
GGCGATAATTCGCAAAAGGCGAAAGGTCCCTTTGCGAAAATGCACATGCGAACTGGGCGGCATTGGCATCGAGTTTCTGGCCGACAGGCCGCTCGATCGACCGCCGAACAGCGCCGTTGGTAATAGCGCGACAACGAAGCCGCCGCCCTGCCCGGTCCATCCGTCGCGTCTGCCGGCTCATGCGCGGGTGAGCGCGATCTCGATTCCTTCGAGAGAATGTCCGGTCAGGTTTCTTGCGAGTTCTCCGACCAGTTTCGAGGCGACCGCCTCGTGGAGGTGCCGGCGCATCTCGCCCAGGGTTCTGGGATCGGCGATGATGTAGAGGGCATCGATGTTCCCCTCGAGCACCTGCCGGTTGAGATATATGGCTGCGGCGGCGGCAAAGTCGTCCTCGTCCAACCGCTGGGCGTCTGGGTTGGCGGCGCCGCTGCGATGCCGGGCGCCGGAGCCCTGGTTTACGGCATCGATCACCGGGTGCGGCACGGCGACCAGCCGGATCTGGGGCTCGATGCCCTTGTTACGGAAAAGCCGCATATGGTTGCCATCGGCCACTGCGACCATCGTATCGTTCGGCAAGATCAATTCTCTTCTCCTGTCATCGCTGCATCGGGGTCGTCTACCGCACCACGAGCACCGGCACCGGGCTGTGGGTAAGGGTCTCGATGGTCTGGCTGCCGAGGAACAGCCGGCCGAGCCCCCGCCGGCCGTGCGAAGCCATGACGATCAGATTGCAATCCCTCTCCCTGGCAGTTTCCACGATGGCTTCGGCAGGCCTCCTCCCCTCGACGTGAACCGTCTCGGCGGCAACGCCGACGCGCTCTGCCGCCTCCCTGGCTTGCCCGAGGATCCTCGCAGCGGCCTCCCTGCCGCCCTGCATCCAGGCCTCGAAGTCGATGGCCGGGGTTGTCATCCCGAATTCTGCTCCCATGGCATAGGCGGGAATTGGCTCGCTGACGTTCACAATGGTGACTGTGCCTCCGAGTTTTTTGGCCAGCGAGAGGCCGTGGTCGAGGCCCTTCTGCGCCAGTTCCGATCCGTCGGTGGCAATGAGAATATGCGTGTACATGTGCCTGCTCCGTGTCGATGACGGGACTATGACAGGACTCTTCAACGTGAGGGTTGATCGAGATCAGTTTGCGGCAGCCCCCTTGCAGCATTGGGCGTGCCGTCTTCTGCAGCGCCGTCCCGCCGGAAATTGGCGTCAGGCAGGAGCAGGTGATAAGCCGGTTCAAAGCCATTTCGGAGGTTGCAGGGGCAATGGAGAAGGCGCGCCGTTTCACGTCGATGAACGGCCTGTTCGATGCGGACGGATGGCTAGTCGAAGCGATCAGCGCCGGCCATCGGCGCGGCATGAAAGCATACCTGCTGGCGGTTGCAGCTGTCCTCCTGGCGTTTCTGGTGCGATACGCACTGCAGGACTTGCTGCGCGACGGGGCGCTGTTTGCCCTGTTCACCCCTTCCATTCTGCTTACGGCAATGTTCGGTGGGCTTGGCCCGGCATTGCTCGCCACGGCGCTGTCGCTGATCGCGGCATATCATCTCGGCGATCTCAGCCTGACCTCGGCTGGCAATCTTGTCGAGCTTGGAAGCTTCGCGGTCGCCGGGCTGCTGATTGCGTGGCTTGGCGAGTCGCTGCACCGGGTTCACCGGAGCGCCCTGTCGACCGGTGCGACGCTCGAGGCGCGCGACGCGCATCTGCGATCGATAATGGACACGGTTCTCGACGCGGCCGTCGTGATCGAGACGGACGGCCGGATCGTCTCCTTCAACGGTGCCGCAGAAAGGCAGTTCGGCTATGCCGCTGGCGAGGTGATCGGCAGGAACGTCAGCATGCTGATGCCCGCGCCGTACAGCGTCAGTCATGACGAGTATCTCGACCGCTATCTGAGGACCGGCGAAAAACGCATCATCGGCCGGGACAGGGTGGTCATGGCCCGCCGAAAGGACGGGTCGACATTCCCGATCAAGCTCGCCGTAGGTGAAATGCAATCCGCCGGGAAGACGTATTTCACCGGGTTCCTCAGGGACTTGACCGAACGCCAGCAATCGGCCGCCGACCTCGAGGAGATGCAGGGGCAACTCGCGCGGCTCGCCCGGATCTCGGAGCTTGGTGAAATGGCGTCCACGCTGGCGCATGAGCTCAATCAGCCGCTCTCGGCCATCACCAACTACGTCCAGGGCTGCAACCGGCTGCTCAAGGATATGGAGGCGCCGGTCGCGGCAAAGCTGCGGGAGGCCCTCGAGGAAGTCGCGGCGCAGGCGTTGCGCGCCGGGCAGATCATTCGCCATCTGCGCGAATTCGTGACCTATGGCCAGACCGAGAAACGGCCGGAGAACATCAGGACATTGGTCGAGGAGGCGGCGGCCCTGGCGCTCGTCGGGTCGCGGGAGAGGGGCGTGGCCACCGCTTTCGAGTTCGGACCCGGCGCCGAGTTCGTCCTGGCCGACCGCGTCCAGATCCAGCAGGTGCTCATCAACCTCATGCGTAACGCCATGGACGCGATGCAGGACTGCGAGCGCCGCGAGCTCGTGGTGAGAACGTCGTCCGGTCAGGGCGGCGTGTCGGTGGAGGTCAGTGATTCCGGACCGGGCGTAGCGGAGGAAATGGCAGCGCAGCTTTTCCAGCCCTTCGTCACCACGAAGCCGGGGGGCATGGGCGTTGGACTGTCCATTTCGAAGCGAATTGTCGAAGCGCATGGAGGGGTGATATCGGCGTGGCGCAACGGCCGCGGCGGCGCTTCGTTCCGCTTCACGCTTCCGGCCGTCACAGCAGAGGAGAGGGCCGATTGAGCTTTGTCGTTCACATCGTCGATGACGAGGTGTCGGTCCGCAAGTCCCTCGCCTTCATGCTGACCAGCGCCGGCTATACGGTGCGGGTTTTCGAGTCCGCGAGGGACTTTCTAGCCGCGGCCGGCGGAATCTCTGGCGGCTGCCTCGTCACGGACCTGCGCATGCCGGACATGAACGGGGTCGAGCTGCTGCTGGCGCTGCGCAAGACCGGCTCGGTGCTGCCGGCAATCGTCATAACGGGGCACGCGGACGTGCCGATGGCGGTCCAAGCCATGAAAGCCGGGGCGCTCGATTTCATCGAAAAGCCCTTCGAGGAGGAGATCCTGCTCAGGGCCCTCGAAAGGGCGGCTGGAAACCTCGATTCGAAACCGGTTTCCCGTGACGCCATCCCGGCGATACGCGCCCACCTGGCAACGCTGACCGAGCGGGAGCGGCAGGTGCTGACCAGGGTCGTCGCCGGCCAGCCGAACAAGACGATCGCTTACGACCTTCAGATAAGTCCCCGCACCGTCGAGGTCTATCGCGCCAATGTCATGGCCAAGATGCAGGCAAGGAGCCTGCCGGAACTGGTGCGAATGGCGCTGATGGTCGATTTCGGCGCTGCGTCGTTTTGATCTGGCGCAACGCGGCGCAATCCGGGCGGGACTATCCACTGCTTGCGCAGCGGCTGCGCGCGAAAGGTAATGCCCGCCTCGATGGCTGCAAGATTGACGGTACTTGTCGTCGCGCCGGATCGCGCGATGCGCAGATCACTCGCCTTCGCGCTGGAGGCGGAAGGGTACTGTGTCGACGCGAAGCCCCGGCTCCACGCCGGGCAGCTTTCTCCAGATTGCGGCCACCGTATTTGCGCCATCGTCGACGAGGATGCTTTCGCCGACGGCAGGAACGCGGTCGCGGAACTTTCCGGATTGGATGTCCCGGTCATCCTGCTGGTCGAGAGGGCGGCCCCGCCGCCGGCCCGGGCTGGACTGTGCTACATCGAAAAGCCTCTGCTGGGGAGGGACCTCCTCGACGCCGTCGCCAGAGCATCACGTGCCGGCGGTGCTACG